>NZ_LZKH01000056.1:0-62788 GCF_001672745.1 Mycobacterium sp. E1386 | reverse complement strand
TTTACCGCGGGCAAAATCCACCGACCGGTTCCGACTGGTTCCCACCGGTTCCAGAACCGGTGAAAAAGAATGCGGTTGGCACAGTGTCTTTTGACTGTGCACCGTTTTCTGACTGGTTCCCCACTTAAGGGAACCGGTCGCGGGAACCGGTCGCGCATCGTCGAACTGTTAACCGCATTCTTTTTCACCGGTTCTGGAACCGGTGGGAACCAGTCGGAACCGGTCGGTGGATTTTGCCCCCGGTCGAGGCTCTCGCATGAATCGCGCGCAACGACGACAACCCGTGGGCGGCCCCACCGCCGCAGGAGCGGACTAGAACGAACGAGAACGAGGTGACTTCAAATGACCCAGCCCCAACCCACTTGCACGGCCGTTGACGCCATTCGACCTCAGCCATTCGTCTCTTACGTCAACCCGGATGACGGGTCCATCGTCGTCCCGCAGAGAGTCGCGCAGTGGCTACACCAACGTGCGCCGGTGCCATACGAGCTGCGCCTCCTGCTACGTGAGCGCGACCCGGAGCTGTATTCCGTGCTCACCGCGCTGCGGTTCTCAGCGATGAGCGACCCCGAAAGCTGGCCCGCTGCTTCCGGAAGCGGAAGACAAGTAGCCAAAGATGCTGCTGCTGGGCAAGACTCAGGGTTAGAGGAGTGGTTGACCGTCAAAGACGCCGCCGCCGTCGCCGGTGTTTCCGACCGAGCCATACGCGACTGGGCCGCCAGCAATAGGCTCACCGCCGACAAGCACGGCCGCGCATGGAGGATCAACCGCAAAAACCTGCAAGCGGCTATACACACCGCCTGAAACGGAAAGGGAGACAAATGCCTAGCGCACAACTCGACGACGCCAAGAAAGCCATGGCGAAGGTCAAAGCCGAATTCAACGCGGAGGTCGCCCGGATCCGCAACAGCAATCTATACACCGACGCCGGTCGCCGGCAGGAGATCGCCCGAGCGCTCATCAAAACACGCGCGAAAGCCGACGCCCTCAAAGCCAACTACGGCGTCGACAACGAGTTCAAACGAGCAACGTTGTCCTCTCGGATCTTCGGCCTGCCTGCGGATGCAGACGCGGCCACGGTGATGATCTTTAGGGACGCCGCTGATCGTGCCGCACAGCTCACCGATTCCGACCGCGCCGCAGCCACTCTCAAGCGGGCACTCGAACACGGCGACACGGTTCTCGCGCGGGCAGTGGCCAGCCACGCTCACGGGAAACGCTGGCACGACGTCACCGAGACGTACGCGCAGGCCGTCGGTAAGACCGCGGCCCTCGAGGAACTCAACGACCTCCCCAGCGGCGGCCTGACCAAGATGGCCACGAACATCTTGTTCAGCGTGCCAACACCTCTCGAGCTTCAAACGGTCCGAGGCGGCTGCTCTCCAGGCGAGTTAGCTCTCATCGCTGAAGGCAATGCGTAATGGCCGACCAGGACGACCGCGGCGCGAAACAGGTTGCCGCCGAGGCGCTCTGCAACCTGCGCAAAACCACCGCGCTGCCACGGCCGCTGCAATTCCTGACCGGCGAGGCCGCACAGCTTCGTGGCCGCGAGTCGGCACCGAGGCCCTGGGCAGACCTATGAATCACCCAAGACGTGCGAACTTGGCGCCGCCGTATCCATGGCCTGCGGCGCGGCAGCCGACCCGCACAACGCCGCCGGACCGCGCGGCGTCCCTCGCGGGAAGCGCGGCCCAGGCGGCGACCACGGCGGAGAGATTGGCCGTGTGGTCAGCGGGGCGCGCCAGCCGGCCTGTGGGGGAATGCATGAATATGCATCCTGGATGCATACCTGGGGGGAGGCCCCTACCTGCGCGAACGCCGCCACGGCCGGACTTAGCGTGTGCCTGTCCGTATGCAAAACTCAATGCCTTCGGCTGCATAGTCATGCAGCATCCGAACCTCGCTGAGTTTGCTCGAGCTAAGAGACGGGCAGCGCGCCCGCAGAGGAGGAACCGATGACCGTTTCCGAAATCACCCCGGGGCGCCGGCTGATCGTGGCCATGACACAGGAACTGGCGTACGTCAGCGAGGACACCGGCCGCGACCTGGAATTCTCGCCGCAGGACTCCGCGGCACTTGACATCGCCGCGGCGGCGGCTGACAAGATCGCCGATCTGCAAGACGTGTACGCGCTCGAGCGGGCCGGGCAGGCGCGGGCGGCGACGCTGGCCAAGTTGGCGGCCGAGATCCGTGGTCAGCAGCGCACGCAACTGGAGGCCCTCGCGAAGATCACTCTTGACCCCGACCATCTGTCGACGGTGCGGCGTGCAGCCGCGCGCAAGCGGTGGGACGAACCGAGTGGGCGTCGTCGTGCCTAGGCCGAAGCGGCAGCCGGGGCAACAGGGCGCGGGGCTATATCAGACTGTCCGCGAGGCCGTCGAGGAAGACGCGGCCCGTCACACCGAGCGGATCGCGGCCTGGCCGGTCGACCCCGAAGACCAGCCCTACGAGCTGCAGCGGATCCTAGATGCGTTGCGGAGGGATGAGACGACCGATGTGCCGGCGTGGGCGATTCCCAAGGCTGCCCGCGGTGATGCGTGCATGGCGCGCGGGCGCGATACAGGGGATGCGCGGGAAGCCACGTGTTTCTACGTGGCAATCGTGCGGCCCGACGACACCGTTACGTTCGCGCCGGACGACGGGTCGAAAATGATCGATTACCTCGGGATATGATGATCTCGTGCTGGCTCCGGCATCTGCCGTCGTCGCTGGCCCGGCGGGGCGTAGCCGACTTCCCGGCACGGGTGGCGACGTTGGAGGCGGGGCGGCCACGGATCGTGCAAGTGGCGCGCTGCAGAGAAAACGGGGCAGCCGGGCACACCTCCCTGATCAGGTGCGGGTTGCTAGCCGTCGAGTGTTAAGCCTCCGATGACCACATATCCGCCGAGATCGCAGCGGCGAACTGAGATAGGCGAAGCCACAGGGGGTAATCTTCCGCTCATGTATCAGGACTGGCTGTCCAGCTTCCGGTTCAGATGGACACCCATTCTCACCTACACCAAGCGGCACATAGCCCTCCTGGATTGGTTTGAGGAGAATACCGAGCCAGTCGCTTTCGTTGATCGTCCAGGGGTGTCCACGCTGGGCGTAGCTCTCGTCGCCCCTGACTTGCGGATTACCGTCAAACGGTCAGAAATGGTGCTCGAGTCGGGGCTCTCGAGACTGTCCATTGACAAGCTCTTGCCAGCAGTAAGTGGAATCTTCGAGATATTTGAGCCTTCGTCGGTGCTGGCAACCGAGTACCTGTCCACTGGGGTGATCGCAGTAGAAGGCGCGGACTACTACGAGCAATGCGCCAGATTCGGTGCCATGTGCTCCGCCGAGGTTTTCAACAGCTCGGACCAATGGCGCATCACCGATGGGTCCGCAGTGGTGGACCTCACCTCGGAAAGAATGAAAGTGCAGCTAGAATGGGGAATTGTCAGGTCCGATGAGCTGTTGCGTCGCTTACGAGACCCGGAGATGAGCCGTTTGCCTGGCAGGATGGGTGTTGATGATCGCGCGAAGATCGCGCGAATGACCGAGCCAGGTGACGATCTACCGGCTGTGTCGATATATACAGATCAGGCAGGGTTCTGGCGAACGGGCGGGTCAGTCGCCGAGGTCTCGGATGTGTTCAAACTTGTGACTGAAGCTCAACAAGCTGCTAGTAATGTCGCAACACAGTTGGCGGAGAGATTTCTCAGCGAGGCACGGGAGGAGGCGAGATAGTTGGTAAGTTCACGATTGCTGCTGGAACGGTGCACGGCCGGTGACGACTGCGACGACGCGATTGGCGATTGGACTGACCTCGGCTGGACCGTCGTGACTGCGCCTAGGCCTGCAGTCGCCGAAATCGGCATTTGGGAGATAACCGCTGAGTTTTGGGGCGCTCCTCGCGAGCACCCTGCGGACACCCCTGTCATTGGTCGCGGCCAGGTTGAGACAGCAGGGGTGTGCGATTACCCGACGGTGGCGCGCACTCGGACGCGGACCCGTCCGGGCCGGTAACACGATCATTTCCCGGTGGTTAAGCCGCCTGCGGTCGTAGTTTTCGATGTCAACATATACGTCGACTTGGCTGAATTAATTACCCAGCCGTTCGAGTGGCACAAGCTTGAATCTGCGGCTGCAGCGCACTGGAATGATCTGCTTCCACACAACGACAATGCTCGGTACGACAGCCTCCGCGCTGTGCTCATGTCGAGAACCGGGGCCGTGAGCTCGGGCGAGGCGCTCGAGGTCTGGACCAGCGAACCTATCGATGACCTCGTCATTAAGAAGGTTCATGAAAGGGCAATCGACACATCCGGTGTTCCCTGGACGTTGCAAAATGCGATTGACTTTCACGACCAGCTGGTCAACACGCTCGTCTTCGATATGACGCGTGGTGGTTCCGCCGGCGCGGTTCCCTCGCCGCTAAATAACCCGCCCCTCGATTATGAGGATGGCCGTGTGATGCGCACAGCCCAAAGCTCTGGCGACCTACCCGAATCGCCTCGCTACTGCATAACCCGTGACGAACCATTTCGAGAAGCCTGCCGCCGAAAGCAGTTAGAGTCCACCGTCCAGGTCCTCTATCCCCACGAGTGGATCATCTCCCTCCGCCGGGCTCGTAATCCACTCTTGAGGGGGCGCTAGTTTTGCGCCCAGTCCGGGTAGGTCAGAGCGCCTTGGCGCTCATCCAGCAGTTTGTCTATCCGTTCGGTGGAGGGGGGACGGCCTTCCTCTTCAGAGACCGTGCGCCGTATCTCAACGAGCAGTCGAAGCTCGGAATCGATAGTTTCAAGATCGCGCATGCGCCGGCAGCTTAGGGTCGCTCGCCTGCGTTAGCAGTCACTCATCGCGGCGAACCTCTTCAAGGCTGTACGTAACGATAATCGGCCTGGGAATCGAGCGGGCCTGCTCGCCGTGCGACTCGACGTCGCGCTGCGCATGACTCACTCGCAAACGTTCGGGCTTCCCCGATGGTCATTCGCCAACCGCGTTGCTTCCCTTCACCGTTGGTATGACTGCTTAGTGGTGCATCAGGCTCGCGAGGTATCCGACGAGCAGGCAACCCCCGATCAGGATGGCGATGACCACCAATGTCGCCTGGTTCTCGGACATCCGGCCGAGCCAGTTCGCGGTCGGCGATGCTGGCATCCGGTTTGTGCGTTGCACATGGCCGCGCCCGTCGACGCTGACCATGGTGCGTTTCTCCCCGCCAGCGATCGCCAGAATGATCCACACCGGCAGCCATAGACCGCACAATAGGACGGTGACCAGCAGGTGCAGAACGTGGTTGACCGGCCTGCCCGTGACCACGACCGCCGATGTCGGCGTGCGTGCTTCCACGCGGCCTCCGCGCGCCACAACCGCCACCAGCTCCTGATCGAACGCGCTCGCCTGTTGCGGTTCGTAGAGCATGCGCGCCTCGACGACGGGAGCCGGCTGCGGCATCGGCGCGTAATCGGAGGTCCATGCTCGCCCGTCCCAGTAGCGCAGGCTGGGGCCGCCGGCAGGGTCCGGGTACCAGCCGGCGGCAGGCAGCGGCATGGGCGAGTTCATTAGGGACACAGCTCGCGGTGCGCCGCGTCGTAAACAGCGGAACTGACGGCTGGCATACCCGGCGCAACAGCAGCTATCTGGTCGGGCGGCAAGGCGCAGGCTTTGTGTCCACCGATTAGTAGGGCGAAGTCGCTGAACCCCGCGACCGCTGAATTACCGTGCAGTGACGCCAAATAGCTTGCGTCGTCTGCGCGGGCGGCTGGGGCCGCTGCGATCGTCCACCCGCATGCAACGCCGGTTATGCCAACTAGCACGGTTCTGATCGCCTTCATCCGCCTCCTGTTGGTCGGCTTTGGTGGCGGCGTAACGCTAGCGCTGCCTGACCATCGCGACCTGTGAACAATTCGCGCTCTTGTGAAGTTCATAGAAAAGCGCCCCATCCGGAGTTGTCCGAACGGCAGGCCGCGATGAGCGCCGCGATCGGTAGATGCGTTGCCTTGGAGTCTATTGCTGGTTCGTACGGCGCTTGCCGAACCAGGCTCGGTAGGCGAGGTAGCCCATCAGCACGGCGAGGCCTCCGGTGCTGATCAGGCCCAGCGTCGTGCCGTGAGTGCAGACGTTCAGCACGAAGAGGGCCAGGAATAGCACTGCCATCACCGTGTAGAACGCGAGGCCGTACCGGGGGTTCCTCTTCACGCGCGCGCCCTTCTGTTGTTGGCGTGTCCGGGATTCAGCATGGCACGCATTGTCCTGTGCGTGGTGTTGACCCAGGCGTCAATCCCCAAGGCATTTGCCGGCGGCGTCCATGCCGTCAGCGACCGCCGCGGTACCGAGAGCGACTTGAGCGAGCGCGGCGGGAATCCCCGCGAGGGTCAGACTCTCAGGGACTGCGGTCAAGATCGCAACCGTGCCGCCCACGGGCTCTAGGAGGGCTTTGGTCCCGTCGTAAAGGCTGCAGCCGGGTTTGGCGGCCGCCGCGGCGGCCGGGCCAGCGGCCGCCGGGTTCGGCAGTGGGGTCGTCGAGGGGCTCGGCAATGGCAATGCGGGTGGGCCGGGCTTAGGCGCCGGGGGCGCCGCGATGGTCTGCTCTAACTGCGGAATGACTCCAGGTTGGGGTGGGGGCGGCGGTGCCCCGTCAGGGGTATCCCACGGTGCGATTGACGGAGGGTTCGGTCCAGATCCGTTGTCTTGGGTGAAGTCGACCAACCGGACGCCGCCGCGGTTGGTGGTTGGCGGTTGTGGCTGGCCCCCGTTGTGGTTGGGTTGCGACTGCCCACCGTTACTGCTGGCGGTTGACCCTTGCGAGCCATGGTCAGAATTCGAGTTCTGCGCGAAGCCGCCGCCGGTGAGGCCAGCAGTAGCGGCGGTGAGTTGACCGGAGACCTTGGCGTCTGCCTCGTCGAGTTGTTCGGCGCGCAACCGGATGTCAGCGGCGAACGCTTCCGCCTGAGCTTGGCGCGTAGCACGCTCAGGCGGGGAAGTGCTGCGGGTGTCGATGACCGATAAGTCTTCCCCGACAGTGAATCCCGCATTCTGCGCATCTGCTACGCCGTAGAGGACTCGCCGCTGGGCCGCGCTGATGTCGCTGGCACCGTTGCGGGCTATCCCGGCGGCCTGACGGAGCTGGTCAGCCTTTCCGCTGACGACTGATACGTCGGCTGCGGTGCGTTGCCGCAGCGCGTCGCCGCCGGCGCCGTGCCAGGTGATGGATTGCGCCTGGTTGCGCATCGTCAGGAATGCGTCTTCCCAGCGGTCAGCGGTTTGGGTCCAGTAGGCGGCCGCGTCAATGAGGTGCTCGGTGCTCCAAGCTTCGATCTGCGAGAGGGTCGCGGGCATCTACACCACCGTCACCTTTGTCACGTCGGACATTGCGACCGCCGATGTGGCCTCTTGCGTGATGTATCCGCCGGCGGCCGTGGTCACCCCGCCGACCGTTTCCTGCGTCCGCGCAGTGAAGGCCGCTGCGGTGACGCCAATCGCCGCGTTGACGGCGTTCACGGCCGCCGTGGTGGCCTGGAATGGTTGCCCCGGAGACGGCGGCGCCCCCGCGAGTTGAGAGGTAAGCCCCTCCCACTGGCCAGCCGTAGCCTCAAGCTCGGCGGGGATGACCTGCAATGCATCTTGCCCCATAGCCGCAGGAGTGTATGCAGGTCACTCGCGGACCGCTATTCACCTGCCCCCTCCGGCGTCGAGTAGCAGGGCTTCGATGAGCGGCGGGGCGCGCCATCGGAAGCTCAGCGGCCGCGGATCGGGCAAGCTGCTTCGCGCTCCCGGTGGCCTGCTGGGCCTAGAACAGGTTTGGATCGGCCAGGATAACGGCTGGCGGCACGTCGCCGATCCGCGTCGCAACAAGTGGCGTTTTGTACACGTAGCGTTGAAGTCCGCACTCGTTTGTGACAACGGTGTCCGTCTGAGTGCCGTGCAGCGTGCCATCCGGCTGCGGTTGCAATGACCAGCTAATCGTGTCGGTCTCGCTGCCTTTTCCGTTGGGACAAGGAGCGGGGTCCTGAAGATACGGCGTGTCCTGCCAGCTTCCATCCGTGAATTGCACGACATCTGAGCTGCCCGCGGGCGCCTGCTGATTGTTATCGGCGAGACCTGCGCCCGTGGCGACGCATCGCGTGGAAGCGCACGATGAACGAAACGCCCACCAGTGAGGTACCACGCCCGTGACGCCGGTTGCTGGCTGTCCGTTGACTGTCTGATTTGGGAAGTCGTAGTCGATGCGATAAGCGCCGGCGAGTACGGGACCCGAGGTGGAAGGTGTGCGCGTCGTCGGTTCGGCGGTCACTCCTGCCGGATCCGGTGCCGGCACTGTGACTCCCGGAGGCACATCGCCCGTGCGGGTGGCCACAAATGGAACCCCTATTACCTGCCCCTGCTCGCCGCACTCGTTCGTCAGAACCGTCGTGGTGGCGAAGCCGTGCAAAGTGCCGTCACTCTGTGGCTGCAATGATTTCGCATCCAACTGGGTTCGTGAGCCTGGAACGATCGTCCCGTTCTCTCCCATGCACCTGTCAAAGTTCACTTGGTGGCGAAAAGGTGTCTCATGCCAGCTGCCATCGGCGAAGCGATACGAGTGGACATCCTCTTTAGCGCCAAGAACTTGCGGGTTGCTCTTATTCAGTCCGGCGACGTTGGCGACGCATCCACTGGATGCGCAGAGCGAACGAAAAGCCCACCAGTTAACAGGGTCGAGGTTGGGCGGCGGCGCAATTGGCGCCCCGTTGGACGTCATCTTTGTATAGTCGAAGACCGCCCGGTAGGTGCCATTGAGAACAGGCTGGGGAGCTGCTGCGCCAGCCGGTGTCGAGGTCATGTGGTTCTCTCGGTGTACTAAGTAGCCGACGACGCTGGCAGCGGCCAGGACAGCCACGGCTAGGGCCGCCCCGACGAGCATCCGGGGCATCGAGGGCCGGCGCGTCCTAGGGTTTGTCCCAGGCGGATCAGGGAGCCGAAAGCGGGACTCCGTTCTCCGATCGCCTAGCGAGTCTTCCCCCACCTGCTCGCGCAGTGCCGCGGCGAAGTCGCGGCACCGGCTGAATCGGTCGGCAGGATCTTTGGCCAACGACTTTGACAACACGTGATCGAGGCGCGCCAGTTCTGGTCGGCGGTCGCTGAGTTTCGGCGGAACCCCGCTCAGATGCTGGCTTATAACCGCGACGGGGTTGGAATCCTGATATGGAGGCGCCCCACTGAAGAGTTGAAATGCTGTGGCTGCCAACGCGTACTGGTCAGCACGGCCATCTATTTCGGAGCTCCTCAACTGTTCCGGCGCCGCGTAGGGAAGCGTCGCGACGGTGAGATTCGTCGCGGTCAATCCGCTTATCTCCCCTAACTGGCGCGCGATTCCAAAGTCGCTCAAATACACCCGCCGCTCGCCGTCGTCAGGATTGGTGAGCAAGATGTTGGCCGGTTTGACGTCGCGGTGCAATAAACCGCGCTGGTGCGCGTAATCAAGTGCTTCAGCGACAGCGGTGACAATGGTGAGCACCTCATCGGCCGGCATACCGACGGGATACCGGTCTCGCATGAGCTGTGCGGCGTCTGTGCCTTCGACGTAGTCCATCGAGATCCACAGTTGGCCATCGAATTCGCCACGATCATGCACCCCGACGATATGCGGGTGCCAAAGCGTGGCAGCAAGCTCGGCTTCGCGGTTGAAGCGTTCCCGGAACTCATGGTCGGCGGACACTTCGGCCAGCAGGATCTTCAACGCGTCGCGGCGCGGCAACCGGGGATGCTGGGCCAAGTAGACCTCGCCCATCCCGCCGGAACCCAGCAGCCGCAGGATGGTGTAGCCAGCGAAGGTCGCGCCGCTCAGTAACGGCAACCTTTTCAAGCCTCCGGTTTGTGATGTTCCTTTTCGGTGACGTGGCCCAATACGTCGGGGGACAGCCTAGGCGCCTGCGTACATTCCCACACGGAGATTTGTGAGAATTGCCGTAGCGGGTTGTTCCATAACTCGGGTAACCATGCGCGGCATGGTGCGTGACCGCGAGGCGGTCGTGCAGCGGTAAGGCCGCACCCGCCGATTCCATGCAACCGCAACGCTGCCGTTGACTTCACTAGAATGGGTTGGCGTCACGCGTTCCACCAGTCGGGTTCGTTTTCCGAGAAGAGGGCGCCGCCACGGACCTTCCCGTCATTCCCTAGCGTCAGCGTGACTTTGACGTAGTAGTTAGCGAACCGCAACTTCAGTACGTCGGTTGGCTTACCCACCGGCAAGTACTTCCCGTTTACCGCCTGTGAGAAGTACGGCCCGTCGCTATCCTCACCCAGTGTCAATTGACAAAGCGGATTGAGGATTCGGTGCCGCTTCCCTGGCACGACCAAGGTGTGGCCAGCAGTGGCATCCAACGCTTGGTCAAGTGCATCCTCGCCGATGATGCCGGCACAGTGAACGAGGTACTCCCCAAGATCCAGACCATCGCTGCGGACGCGGGAGGCATTTGACAGCACTTCAGGGATGGTCCCACTCAGGTGGGAGCCGTAGGTGTTGGCATAGAGACCGATGAGCTCGTTCCAGTCGGTGACACGGTGAGGAAGTCCGCCCGCTACCACAAGCGCGGGCATCCGCGTCCACCGATCGATGTCCACGAGTTGAGGGTGGACCTGGTCCGCGTCGTCATCCACCAATACGGGCATCGCGCCCGCCGCGAGAAGGACGTGGGGTGATTGGTTCGCCGGCTGTGACACGCGGACTTGGGGCAGGGGCACCCGCGCTGCTCGGCACAGTCGCCGGACGACATCATCCCCTTTTCCGTGCGCCAGCGCCGTCCGCAGAACGGCAGCAACGTCTTGTACAGCGCCCGGGTCGCGCCTTTCGAGTGCATCGAGGTGACGGGTGAGCCTCGCGCGCAGCTGGGCGGCTCCGGCGATCAACTCGTCTGGCGTGGTGGCCCGCGGTTGGTACTTCGACGGGGTGGCTTGACCGGCCTTTTTGGCCACGCTCATCACCCGACCGCCAGCATCGCGTCGCGGACGCCGTCAGTATCGCAATTCACGCCACGACAGTACGCCGCGTCGAGCGCCGTGGCAAACGGTTGCTTTAGCCTACTGCCAAGCATCGCAGCAGTTCAGATGACTATAGATCGCTATAAATTCACTATAGGTGGCGCATTAGCAAATCTAGCCGAGCATCGCATGCTGGCGTCCCGCACTTCCATCTAGTACTTGCCCAGGCAGCTGGTCACCCGGGGAATGAACTAACGCCAAAACGATGACGCGCCTCGGCGTGCTCGCAGATGTCGCCGAAAACAGCGTCGAGCGTCGCGATCGGTCGGTGGGTGGGTTGTCACCTAGTCCCTCTTGGTTGGTGTCGCCGGCGGTCAGATTTCCCACGCCTTGTTTGCTGACACCAGGCCTGCGGCTTCTGAGGGGCACGCCGGGGGCATTCGACATCGAAGTAGGTGACGTAAAACAGCCATCTAGCTGCGAAAACTGCGAGTGCCCCCGGCAGGATTCGAACCTGCGACACCGGCTTTAGGAGAGCCGTGCTCTATCCCCTGAGCTACGAGGGCGGGCCGTCTGCGGACACCTGACCGCACCCGGGTCGCGTCCATGAAGGCGTTCAGAAGGTGCATCGAGCGTCCTGCGCCGTGAGTGTAGCCGGTCCACTCATGGCGACAATTGCCCTTCCATGCCTTCGCCCACGGTAGCGGTTGCTCAACGCGGTTGGGTTCCAGCCGGCAATGTCGTCGCCGAGGGTCCCGGTTCGGTCAGTCCTCGTCCTCGATGACGTGCATCGCGGCTTCCTCGGCGGACGCCGCGCCCCCGTCGAGCCCGACGTCTGAGGCGAGCAGTTCATCCTCGTAGTCCCCGCCGAATCCCTCGTCCGGCGCTACCAGGCGGCCGGCTCGGGCGCGGCCCACCTCGCGCCGCTCAGGGAATTCGCACTCGCGCTCGGATGCATCAGAGCGTTGTTGCTCGGCGTCGTCGAGCGGGACGTTGATGCGCGCTGCCGGATCCGGCTCTTCCTCCGCGAGCAGTTGATCCATCGTCTCGCCCGGGCCGAATGCGCCTCGCCCGTAAGGCCGCTCGGGTGGTGAATACCCCTCGTCGAGGATGTCGTCCACACCGCGATCTATCAGGGTGTCCTCTGGCTGAAGCTGGTTGTCGTCGTCGACGCTGTATTCGCCGGCAGCGGGGCCGGTCTCGAAGTGAAAAGTCACGATTCGCCTACCGTGTGTCGTCTGTCCGATTGATACCTATTGTGTTGCACCATATTTGGATCGCTCAAGGCTGCTCAGCCGAGCCGCTCGATCTCGTCGGCCGCGTCGGTCAACGCCGCGGCGAGTTCGCGCGCGGCTATCCCGTCCAGCGCGTCCAGGTGGCGGGCATGCACGGCGATCCACCGGCGCGTCGAGCCGTCGACCTGCTGTCGCCCATAGATCTGAACGCGCGCCCGCCCGCCTCGCCGTGTGGTCCCCTCAAAGTCGCGAAACCAGTTCCTGTCGAGCTGCCAGTCGAAGGTGCGAACCGCACCGTCGGGGGGCGCGATGGTGTCGAATGGCATCCCCGCGGACACGTTCTTGGCGGCCCATTGCCGCGCCATGTCCAGCAGCGTCTGCGGTTCGTCGCGTTCGAGGCGTTCGAGCTGAGCGATCTGCGCAGCGGTGAGCTGGTCGGCCACGTCGCGCCAGGTTTGGGCGGTGTCGTCAGATGTGGTCATGCTCTGCAGTCTGCGCGGCTGACCCATTGCCGGCGAGAGTCGAAAGTCATGTCTTGAGTTCACTTTTGTCGGGTGGGTTCGGCCTGGCAATGGGCCGCCCTGTGTCAGATTGCGATTCCATGGCTTTACCCAACTCGCGAGGCCCTCTGGTCGGCGCGGGCGCCGGCAATGTCCGGAATAACACTACGCGGCAACCGATTTCGTCAAACATCAGCCCAGGACTGCCGAAGGCGCGGAGAATGACGACCGGGATCGTGACTCCGGAAGGGAGCATGCAATGGCCGCAGACCCACAATGCGCCCGCTGCAAACAAACCATCGGACCGGGTTGGCTCTACCTGACCGCGAATCGCCGCGGCCAGGCCGCGCCGACCGATGACGACGCGGTACTGATCCACCTACCCGACGAGTGCCCGCGGGCCGGGGAGCACGTGCCGCCTAGCTAGACATCAAAGCCGTTGCTACGGATTCGCGGTGAGAGCTGCCGGGCTCAGGTGGTCGATGAACCAATCGCGGGCCAGCATCGCGGCTCGCTCGAGCGTCCCAGGTTCTTCGAAGAGGTGGGTGGCGCCCGGCACGACGGCGAGTTCGCACGTGCCGGGGATCGCGGCTCGCGCTTGCCGATTCAGCTCCAGCACCATTTCGTCGTTGCCGCCCACGATCAGCAGCGTCGGCGCGTGCACCCTGGCCAGGAACGGACCCGCGAGATCGGGCCGCCCGCCCCGGGACACCACCGCCGCGACGTTCAC
This sequence comes from Mycobacterium sp. E1386, assembly GCF_001672745.1. Classification (NCBI taxonomy): domain Bacteria; kingdom Bacillati; phylum Actinomycetota; class Actinomycetes; order Mycobacteriales; family Mycobacteriaceae; genus Mycobacterium; species Mycobacterium sp. E1386. The sequence goes on along the minus strand of NZ_LZKH01000056.1, from coordinate 49,397 downwards.
GCGCGGGTCGGTGGCGGCGACCAGGGCAGCGCCCGCGCCGGTGCTGGCGCCGAAGTAGCCGACCGGCAACGCGGCGGTGTCTTCCTGGCGGCTCAGCCAGCCGGTGACATCGACCAGTCGGCGCGCCAACAGCTCAATGTCGAACACATTGGCGCGATTTCGTTCCTCTTCCGGGGTGAGCAGGTCGAACAGCAGCGTCGCCAGGCTCGCGTCGTTCAACACGTCGGCCACGTAGCGATTGCGGGGGCTGTGCCGGCTGCTTCCACTGCCGTGCGCGAACAGCACCACGCCGACCGGATGTTCGGGAATCGTCAGATGTCCGGCCACCGACGCCGAACCGGCGCTCACCCTCACTTCCTCGTCGCGTAGGGGCGGGTCGGCCGCGGCGGCGTCGCCGACCGGCCCGCGAGAACCGTCGCGGGCGCGACCGAGGAGCGCGACCACCTCGTCGTCGGACGTCTGGGTGAAGTTGCGGTAGCCCTGCCCAACGGCGAAGAAGAACTCGGGCGTATGCAAACAAACCACGTCGTCGGCGTACCCGGCGAATCGTTCGAAGACATCGCGTCCGCCGATCGGAACGGCCAGCACAACCCTGCTTGCCCCCTGGGCGCGGGCCACCTCGCAGGCGGCTCTGGCCGTCGCGCCGGTCGCGACGCCGTCATCGACGATCACCGCGGTGCGTCCCGCCAACGGGATCCGGTCATGCCCGCTGCGGAACCGTTCCGAGCGACGAGCCAACTCGGCCCGCTGCTTCGCCTCGACGGCGGCAATCTCGTCCGCGGACAACCGGGCCTCCCGCACCACGGCGTCGTTGATCACCCGCACCCCGCCCTCGCCGATCGCCCCGAAGGCCAACTCGGGCTGGAACGGGACCCCGAGCTTGCGCACCACCAAAACATCGAGCGGGGCATGGAGGGCCTTGGCGACCTCGAAGGCCACCGGCACACCGCCGCGTGGGAGGCCCAGCACCACAACACCGTGACCGCGCAACGATTCCAGGCTTCTGCCCAGCTCTCGTCCGGCGTCAACACGATCGTCGAACAGTCTCGAATCGCCGCGCAGCGAAGCCAGCCGTTGCCCCAGCGGCCGCCCCCAATCGCTTTGAGTCATCTCCCGAGTGTGGTCGCCGTCTGCGGGCGCGCCGAAGGGCCCTAAGGCCACTTACGGGGGGACCAACGCCTCCTGACTGCTCCGGGTCACCGCGCGGCGGCCGCAGCCGACCAGTCAGCGCAGTTCCGCGATGACCTTTGCAAAGTTGTCGACGTGGTTGTCCTGGACGGTGATGAACGTGACTCCGTACTTCTCCCGGTACTCCAGCAGCGTGTCGGCCATCTCGCGGGGTGAGCCCGTCAGCACGGAGTGCATGGCCAGGATCTCCTCGTCGGACAACCCGGCCGCGTAGCGACGGGTCATCGTCAGGTCGGGCAGGCTCTCGCCCTCGGCCGGGACCGCCGTGACTGCGAGGTTCAATTCGAGCGCGTCGAATCGGTCGCCGGCGGCGTTGCGGACGAACTCGACGCGTTCGGTCAGCGGGTCGTCGGCCTCTTTCACCCTCGAACCGGTCAGCCCGATGATGTCGGCGTGCTGGGCGGCGATGGTCAGCACCCGGTCGCCGTTGCCGGCGATGAGGATCGGTGTCGTCGGGTGATGCTCCTTCAGATACTTGGTCATGTGGTCGAGGTAGTCCACCCGGGCGCCGGCACTGGGGTAGGGGAGCTCTGCGGCGTCGAACTCCTCCTTGACATACCCGGTGCCGAGCCCGATTTCGAGGCGGCCGTTACTGAGCTTGTCCAGGTCGCCCAGGTCCCGGCTGAGCAGGGCGGGCTTGTAGAAGGCGGCGTTGAGCACATACATGCTCAGCTTGAGTTTGTCGGTGACCATGGCGGCCGCGGTCAGTGCCGGAATCGGGGCAACCGCGCCGAGATGGTCTGGCACGCAAAGCACATCGAATCCGATGTCTTCTGCCTGCTTAACCTTGTCGACGAAAGCTGCGCGCGACTTGATGAATCGCATGCTCATTCCGAAGCGAAATTCCTTGGCCACCAACAACTCCGTTCAACAGATGAGGACAATTACCAACAACGTGCCGCTTCCGCCAATGCTTCGATCAGCGCCGTCGTCACCGGCGACAGGCCGTCGTCGCCGGGCAGCGGGCTGCGCGGGCTCAGACCGCGCACGCGGGGAGACAGTTCCAGCTGCGTCCCGCCGTCGCGCACCCGGTTGACCGGGTTGCCCGGATGCAGACCGCGCAACTCCGGCGGGATGTCCTCGAGGTCGGTGATCACCCGGTAGCCGGTCAACTGAATGTGCCGGGCCAGGTGTGCGGCCAGCGCGCGGTTGCGGCCGCCGGCCAGCAATTGTGTGCTGCGCCCGATGCGGCCGTAGCCGTGCAGCGACACCGCAACGTCGACGTGGTCGAGGAATTCCGCGAGTCGGGGCGACTCGGCCGGGTCGAACAGGGCCGAGGGCAGGTGGTGCGGGTAGCGGTCGGGATGACGCAGCACGTACACCGAGGCGTGTGCGGCGTCGGCGGCACGTTCGGCGATCACGTCGGTCATTTCTTCCAGCCCGCCGCCGTGGATGGCCAGAAAGCCGAAACGCGAACGTAATTGGCTGTCCTCGCTGACGCCGGGCTCGCTCAGCAGCGCTGAAAGCGATTGCGGCGCAGCGCCCGACGCCGGCATCCGGCGAGGCCAGTGCGAGGGGTCCCAGCGCCGCAAGAAGTCGATCCAGCGCTGCGGCAACCCGTGCTGCACGGCGCCGTCGATGATCTTGGGCAGGTAGCCCGGTCGGGGCGGGCCCGGTGTCACGCGAGGGTCGATGTACACCCAGGCCGGCGACGGCCCGACGTCGGTGTGCACGGTCAGCCGGTCTCGCCGGTAGCGCACCGGCACACCCTCGGCGCTGTCCAGCGTGGCGAGGTCGCCATCGGAGATCTGCCAGACCACGCCATGTACCTGAGTGCCGGCGCACGGTTCGACCGTGGCCACGCCGCGCTGGTTGATCAGCCAGTCGTGATCGGACAGCACCGCCGGCCGCGGATCGGCGGCGTCCGGACACCGCAGCGCCATCTGCCTGACGCACAGGTTCGACCCGTATGCGAAGTAGGCGTGCCGGCGGGCCGGCATTTAGCCGGTCACCGTCAGCCAGATGAGCATCACGTTAAGCAGACTAATCATTACGCCGACCGCCCAGCCAACAACCGTCGTGACGGGATGATTGGTGTCGCTGCCCATCAGATCGCGGTCGCTGGTCAGCTTCACCAGCGGAAGAACCGCAAACGGTATCCCGAACGACAGCACCACCTGGGACAGCACCAGCGCCCGGGTGGGGTCGAACCCGACCGCGAGGATCACCAGCGCCGGACATATGGTCACCACCCGGCGCACCAGCATCGGGATCCTGCGGTGCAGCAGCCCCTGCATGATCATGGCGCCGGCGTAGGCGCCCACCGACGACGACGCCAGCCCGGACGCCAGCAACCCGATCGCGAACAGCACCGCGATGGCCGCGCCGAGGGTGTGGTGAATCGCGGAGTAGGCGCCCTCGATGGACGCGTTGATGTCGCGGTGCTGCAGGTTGATCGCGGCGACCAGCAGCATCGCCGCGTTCACCGTTCCCGCGACGGCCATCGCCAGGACGACATCCAGCCGGGTGACCCGCAGCAGCAGGCGTCGCTCGGCGCCCTCAGCGGGATGCCCGTGTCGATCGAGGACCAGCCCGGAATGCATGTACACGGCGTGCGGCATCACGGTGGCGCCCAGGATGGCGGCTGCCAGCAGCACGCTTTCGGTGCCCTGGAATCTCGGCAACAGCCCGCCCAGCACGGCGTCCGGCGGAGGCGTCTTCACGAAGAAGCTGGCCGCGAAGCCGATGGCGATGACGAGCAGCAGTCCGGTGATGACGCGCTCGAAGATGATCTGCCCGCGCCGGTCCTGGATCGCCAGCAACAGCAGGGAGACCACCCCGGTGATGACGCCGCCGGCCAGCAGCGGCAAATCGAACAGGATCCGCAAAGCGATTGCCCCGCCGACGATTTCGGCCATATCGGTAGCGATCGCCACCAGCTCGGCCTGGACCCAGTAGACCAGCCGGACCGGACGACTCATTCGCTTGCCGATGGCCGCGGGTAACGACCGGCCGGTGACCAGGCCGAGCTTGGCGGACAGGTACTGCACCAGCCCGGCCAGCGCATTGGCCACCACGATGACCCACAGCAGCAGGTAACCGAACTTCGCGCCGGAGCTGACGTTGGCCGCGACGTTTCCCGGATCGACATAGGCGATCGCGGCGACGAAGGCAGGGCCGAGCAGATACCAACTGCTTTTCAGCGAGTCCTGGCTGCTCCGCGTCAAGTGTCGGCCCCTCGATTCACACGTCCGAATAAGAAAGTGAGGTTAGCCGAAGACTCCGGGCGGACCCGGAGGCCACCCACCATTCGGGCAGGAGCGGTTCGAAGGCGCGCTTCATGCCGCGCCGCCCGATCAGCCCGGCAGGTAAAGGCCCTTGCCGGTGATCAGGGGCAGGTCCAGCGTCGTCACGATCCCCGGCGGGGCGGCCACCACCGCGGGGATCGCGTTGACCACCCGCATCGCGGTGGCCACCAGCCCGGCGTGGTTGTGGTCACCCTTGCGGCTGCTCAGGCAGACATCCATCGCGTAGGAGGGTTCGCCGGTGATCTCGATGCGGTAGGACCCGCCGTGCTGGGCGGGCTGCGGCCAGTCCGGGCACAGATCCTCGCGCAGCCGGGTGACGTGTTCGAGGACGACGACGGGGTCGCCGTTGACCAGGCCGAACACCTCGAACCGCAGCGCCGCGGCGCTGCCTTTGGGGATGTGCCCGGACGCGATGTCGAAGTCCTCCGGCGCTGGCACGCGCACGTACTCCTGCGCGACCGAGTCGAGCGAAATCCCCAGGCCGGCCGCCAGCTGGCGAACCACCGATCCCCAGGCGAGGCTGAGCACGCCGGGCTGCAGCAGCATGGGGATGTCGTCCAGCGGCTTCCCGAAGCCCATCACGTCGAACATGACCGCGGCGCTGTCATAGGTGGCGTAGTCGACGATCTCCATGCAGCGAATCTGCTGGATGTTCTGACAGGTGCCGGCCAGCGCCAGCGGCAGCAGGTCGTTGGCGAAGCCGGGATCGATCCCGTTGACGTACACGCTCGAATTCCCTTCGCGCGCAGCGTCTTCGATGGGCTTGATCAGCTCCTCGGGAATCACCTGCCACGGATACTGTAAGAAGACCGGGCCACTGCCGACGATGTTGATGCCGGCGGCCAGGACGCGCCGATAGTCCTCCAGCGCCTCGGGCAACCGGTTGTCTGCGAGCGCGTTGTAGACGGCGCACTGCGGTCCGGTGGCGAGCACTGCGTCCAGGTCGGTGCTGGCCAGCACGCCGGTCGAATCGGGAAGCCCGGCAAGCTCCGCCGCGTCCTTGCCGGCCTTGGCGTCCGAGGACACCCAGACGCCCCTGAGCTCGAACTCGGGATTGGTGATGAGCGCTCGCAGCGCGTGGACGCCGACATTGCCGGTGCCCAGTTGAACGACGGGGATTCCCATGGCGGGCTCCTTAGCGGTCGGGGGTCACAGATCCGGGACGGGGATGTCGAGGTTGGGGTAGGTGAGGCCGCCATCGACCTCCAGCGTCTTGCCGGTCAGGAAGCTACCCGCGTCAGACGCCAAATAGACTGCGGCAGCGGCGATGTCGACGGGATCACCGAGTCGGCGCATGGGCGTGGCCTTCTCCATCGGCGCGCGCAACTCGTCGTTGGACGCGACGACGTCCAGCGCGGAGGTGAGGATCGATCCCGGTGCGATCGCATTGACCCGGATGCGTGGGCACAGGTCCAGGGCGGTCAGCCGGGTGTAGTGGGACAGTGCGGCCTTGGCGGTGCCGTAGGCGGCGAAGCCGCGTCCGGCCAGCCTGCCCATGGTGGAGGTGATGTTGATAACGCTCCCGCCCCCGGAGTGCTCGAGCATAAGGGGTACCGCCGCGACGGTCAGCGCGTGGGCGGTGGCGACGTTGAAGGTGAACGCGTCCTTGAGGTCCTTCGTCGAGGTGGTCAGCAGCGTATTGGGCATGGTGCCGCCGACGTTGTTGACGACGATGTCTAGTTTCCCGAAGGCCTCGACTGCCTGGCCCGCCAGCTGCGCGGTCACCTCGGGGTGGGCCAGGTCGGCGGCGACGATGTGCGCCCGACGGCCGGCCGCGCGGACCTGTTCGGCGACGCCTTCTAGTTGCGATTCCGTTCGCGAGGCGATCAGGACGTCCGCGCCGGCCTCGGCGAAAGCCAGCGCGATAGCCGCCCCGAGGCCGCGACCGGCACCGGTGATGACGGCGACTTTGTCGTCGAGACGAAATCTGTCAAGGATCATTGCGGCCTCTCTTCGCCCAAGTTGTCAGCCGAAACGGTAGCAAGCCTCGCCGTCTCGGATGCGGCATTTCTGGAACAGGTTCTACTTTTGCATATCCACGGGACGATGTAACGCCCCGCGCTCGCTTCCGGGCCGTCGCAACGGGTGGGCCTCGCCGCGTCTCGCGTCCACTGCGAGAACGTACGGCCGGCGCTAGCCTTAGTGCTGACCGTTTGGTCGGCGTGGCTATTGAATGGTGGCGATCATGTTTGACCTTTTCCGACGAGGATCGTATTGGGGCTGAATCGATTTGGCGCCGCGCTAAGTGCCATGACAGCCGTCGCCCTGGCGTTGTCGGGCTGCGGAAGCAATGACAACGGCGCGGGGCCGGGCACGCCGCCCGGCAAGGTGAGCTGCGGCGGGAAGAAGACGCTGAAGGCCAGCGGGTCGACCGCCCAGGCCAACGCGATGACCCGCTTCATCAAGGCATTCGAGCAGGCCTGCCCCGGCCAGACGCTGAACTACACGCCCAACGGCTCCGGAGCGGGGATCGGCGAATTCACAGGAAATCAAACGGATTTCGCCGGGTCGGACTCGGCGTTGGCCCCCATCGAATACTTCGCGGCGCGGCAGCGCTGCGGTTCACCGGCGTGGAATTTGCCTGTGGTGTTCGGGCCGATCGCGGTCACCTACAACGTCACGGGTGTGACTTCGCTGAATCTGGACGGCCCTACGGCCGCGAAAGTGTTCAAGGGCGCCATCACGTCCTGGAACGATCCGGCGATTCAGGCGTTGAACCCCGGCGTCGCGTTCCCCGCCGAGCCGATTCGGGTGATCTTCCGCAACGACCAGTCCGGCACGACAGACAATTTCCAGAAGTACCTGGACTCGGCAGCCAACGGCGCCTGGGACAAGGGCATCGGAAAGACGTTCAACGGCGGCGTCGGTGAGGGGGCCAGGGGCAACGACGGCACGTCGGCGGCGGTCAGGGCCACCGAGGGGTCCATCGCTTACAACGAGTGGTCGTTCGCCCAGGCGCAAAAACTCAACATGGCCAAGATCGTCACATCGGCCGGCCCGGATGCCGTGGCGATCAGCGCCGCCTCGGTCGGCAAGACGATCGCCGGTGCCGACTTCGTCGAGGAGGGCAACGACTTGGTCGTCGACACCTTCTCCTTCTACAAGCCGACCCAGCCCGGCTCGTATCCGATCGTGCTCGCCACATATGAGATCGTCTGCTCGAAGTATCCGGATCCCCAGGTCGCCGCTGCTGTGAAGGCTTTCCTGCAGAGCACCGTCGGTGCGGGACAGAACGGCTTAGCCGACAACGGCTACATTCCCGTTCCGGAGTCCTTCAAGTCGCGGTTGTCGGCGGCGATCGACGCCATTTCGTGAGCCTTCCCGCATTTGTGCGCGGCCGCCCGCAAGCCGTCCTAGCCAGCGACAATCGGCCGACAGCAATTTGCCCAACGTTAACCTTCTTGCTGTTAGCTTCGTTGCTGCGCGAGACGCTGGTCGCCGGACAGCGGCTAGAAGAACGTCGGCAATCATGTTTCATCCCTACCGTTAGGAAGTGACTTGAAACTCAACCGATTCGGTGTCGCGATGAGCGTCGTGACCGCTGGTGCGCTGGCGTTGTCGGGCTGCGGAAGCGATAACAACGCCGGTGGCGGAAGCGCCACGAGCGGTTCGTCGTCGGGCAAGGTCGCCTGCGGCGGAAAGAAGACCTTGAAGGCCAGCGGGTCGACCGCCCAGGCCAACGCGATGACGCGCTTCGTCAACGCCTTCGAGCAGGCCTGCCCGGGTCAGACGCTGAACTACACGGCCAATGGCTCCGGCGCGGGAATCAGTGAATTCAACGGCAACCAAACCGATTTCGGCGGATCGGACTCGCCACTTGCTGCCAAGGAGTACGCGGCGGCGCAGCAGCGTTGCGGCTCACCGGCATGGAATCTGCCGGTGGTGTTCGGCCCCATCGCCATCACCTACAACGTCAAGGGCCTGAGTTCGCTGAGCCTCGACGGCCCGACGGCGGCGAAGATCTTCAACGGCGCCATCACGACGTGGAACGACCCGGCCATCGCGGCGCTCAACTCCGGTGTCACTTTGCCCGCCGAGCCGATTCACGTGGTGTTCCGCAACGACGAATCCGGCACCACGGACAACTTCCAGAAGTACCTCGACGCCGCCTCCAACGGCGCGTGGGGCAAGGGCGCCGGAAAGACGTTCAAGGGCGGGGTCGGTGAGGGGGCCAAGGGCAACGACGGCACGTCGGCGGCGATCAAGGCCACCGAGGGATCCATCACCTACAACGAGTGGTCGTTCGCTCAGGCGCAGAAGCTGGACATGGCCAAGGTCGTCACCTCTGCCGGTCCCGACGCGGTCGCGATCAGCTCCGATTCGGTCGGCAAGACGATTTCCGGCGCCAAGATCAGCGGGCAGGGCAACGACCTGGTGCTCGACACGCTCTCCTTCTACAAGCCGACCCAACCCGGGTCGTACCCGATCGTGCTGGCGACGTATGAGATCGTTTGCTCGAAGTATCCCGATTCGCAGGTCGGCACAGCGGTGAAGGCGTTCCTGCAAAGTACGATCGGTGCGGGGCAGAGTGGCCTGGCCGACAATGGGTACATCCCCATTCCGGATTCGTTCAAGTCCAGACTGTCGGCTTCGATCAACGCCATCACGTGATTTGAGGTGGTCGTGACCCGAGGAGCGGTAGCCAGCCCGTCGACTCCGAAAAAGCCTGAGCTCAAGGCGCTGGGCGCGCCATCAGGTCGGCGGGGCGACCGGCTGTTCAAGCTGACGGCTGCCGCTGCCGGGTCGACGATCGTGGTCGCGATCCTGCTGATCGCGGTGTTCCTGCTGATACGTGCGGTTCCGTCGTTGCGCGTCAACCACGCGAACTTCTTCACCAGCGCCCAGTTCAGCACCACCGACCCGGGGAAGCTGGCGTTCGGCATCCGTGACCTCTTGATGGTCACGGTGCTCAGTTCGGTCACCGCGCTGGTGGTGGCGGTGCCGGTCGCGGTCGGGATCGCGGTATTCCTCACCCAATACGCGCCCAAGCGGCTGGCCCGCCCGTTCGGGGCGATCGTCGACCTGCTGGCCGCGGTGCCCTCGATCATCTTCGGGTTGTGGGGCATCTTCGTGCTGGCGCCCAGGATCGAGCCGGTCGCGGCGTTCCTCAATCGCCACCTGGGCTGGTTCTTCCTGTTCAAGCAGGGCAACGTCTCGCTGGCCGGCGGCGGCACCATCTTCACCGCGGGCATCGTGCTCTCGGCGATGATCCTGCCGATCATCACGTCGGTCTCCCGGGAAGTGTTCCGGCAGACTCCGCACATCCAGATGGAAGCCGCGCAAGCGCTGGGGGCCACCAAGTGGGAGGTGGTGCGGATGACCGTGCTGCCGTTCGGCCGCAGCGGCGTCATCGCGGCGTCCATGTTGGGGCTGGGCCGGGCGCTCGGCGAGACGGTGGCGGTCCTGATCATTTTGCGCTCCGCCGCACGCCCGGGAAATTGGTCGCTGTTCGACGGCGGCTACACGTTTGCCTCGAAGATCGCCTCCGCGGCAGCAGAATTCAGCGAACCGTTGCCTACCGGGGCCTACATCGCCGCGGGATTCGCGTTGTTCGTCTTGACGTTCGTTGTCAACGCGCTCGCGCGCGCCATCGCCGGCGGGAAGGTCAACGGATGACGGCCAGCGTGTTCGACCGGCCGGTCAAAACCCAGGCGTTCCGGCCCGTCAGCGTGCGGCGCCGGCTCACGAACAGCGCCGCGACCATTTTCTTCGTCGCCTCGTTCCTCATCGCGCTGGTGCCGCTTGTCTGGGTGCTGTCGGTGGTGGTGGCCCGGGGTTGGTACGCGGTCACCCGAACGGGTTGGTGGACCCACTCGCTGCACGGCATCCTGCCGGAGCAGTTCGCCGGCGGCATCTATCACGCGCTGTACGGAACCGTCGTACAGGCCGGCGTCGCCGCCCTGCTGTCCGTGCCGCTGGGCCTCATGACAGCCGTCTTCCTGGTGGAATACGGCTCCGGCCGGCTGGTGCGGCTGACGACGTTCATGGTCGACGTGCTCGCCGGGGTGCCCTCTATCGTTGCGGCCTTGTTCATCTTCAGCCTCTGGATCGCCACCCTGGGATTCCAGCAGAGCTCGTTCGCCGTGTCGCTGGCGCTGGTCTTGTTGATGCTGCCGGTGGTGGTGCGGTCCGCCGAGGAAATGCTGAGGTTGGTGCCCGACGATCTGCGCGAAGCCAGCTACGCGCTCGGGGTTCCCAAGTGGAAGACCATCATGCGGATCGTGTTCCCGATCGCGATGCCCGGCATCGTGTCCGGTGTCTTGCTGTCCGTCGCGCGGGTCGTCGGCGAAACCGCCCCGGTGCTGGTGCTCGTCGGCTACAGCCGGTCGATCAACGTCGACATCTTCCACGGCAACATGGCCTCGCTCCCGCTGCTGATCTACACCGAACTCACCAATCCCGAGCGGGCCGGTTTCCTGCGCATCTGGGGCGCGGCGCTCAGCCTGATCATCATCGTCGCGGTGATCAACCTGATCGCGGCGGCGACCCGGTTCCTGGCGACCCGCCGGCGCTGACCACGCGGCGGCTGCGCGTCAGGATTTCGACGCGGCCTTCTTGGCGGGAGCCTTCTTCGCCGGTGCCTTCTTCGCGGCCGTCTTTTTGGCGGCGGTCTTTTTGGCGGGTGCCTTCTTCGCGGGAGCCTTACCGTTTCCGGAGCGCGCCTTCACGCTAGCTTCCAGCTTGGCCAGCAGGTCGGAGACGTCCTCGGTCTCGTCGAGTTCCTTGGGTTGCTCCTCGGTGGTAAAGGCTTCGCCGCCTTCGAGTTTCGCGTCGATGAGCTCCTGGAGCTGCTCCTGGTAGGTGTCGTGGTAGCGGTCCGGATTGAAGTCTTCGGCCATCGACTCCACCACCTGACCGGCCATCTTGAGCTCCGCCGGCTTGATTTCGACTTCCTTGTCCAGCACCGGGAAGTCGGGGTCGCGGATTTCGTCGGGCCACAGCAGGGTGTGCACCATCATCACGTCGCGCTTGCCGAAGTCCTTGACCCGCAACGCCGCCAGCCGCGTCTTATTGCGCAGCGTAAAGTGCACGATCGCCATCCGATCGGTCTCGGCGAGCGTCTTTGCCAGCAACACATAGGATTTCGACGACTTGGAATCCGGCTCCAGGAAGTAGCTACGGTCGAACAACATGGGGTCGACCTCTTCGGCGGGAACGAACTCCAATACCTCGATCTCGCGGCTGCGTTCTTCGGGCAGGGTGGAGATGTCGTCGTCGGTGATGATGACCATCTGCCCATCGTCGGATTCGAACGCCCGGGCGATGTCGCGGTATTCGACGACCTCGCCGTCCACCTCGCAAACGCGTTGGTATCGGATGCGGCCGTTGTCCTTGGCGTGCACCTGATGGAACTTGATGTCGTGGTCCTGGGTGGCGCTGTACACCTTGACCGGGACGTTGACCAGCCCGAACGCGATCGAGCCCTTCCAGATGGAGCGCATGTAAGTCAGTATGCCCATACTGTTCGCCGGCTAACAGGACGCGGGGCCGTTGCGCCGCAGCTCGTGACCGCATCGAGGCCTGCCGAGAAGCTACGGCCCGTTTGCCTTGGCCCGCAGGTCGGCGCGAGAGGGGAGGTCTGCCCCAGCGCGGCCCACGGTCACGGCGGACGAAAGGCCGGCCGCCTCGAGCGCTTCCGCGAGGACGTTGATCGGGATGTTGCGCAGGGCGGCCCGGCGGTCGGCGCCCAATAAGTTCATGCCCCAGAGCGCATCGAGCAGGCCCACCGCGAAGGCGTCACCGGCGCCGACGGTGTCCACCACCCGGACCGGCCTGGCGGCCGCGCGTGCCTCGCCGGCGGAGCACACGGCCAGCGAGCCGCGGGCGCCCATCGTCACCACGACGATCGCCGGCCCCGACGCCAGCCAGCTTCGGGCGGTCTGCTCCGGTTCGTGATCGGGGTCGATCCAGCGCAGGTCCTCGTCGCTGACCTTGACGACGTCGCTGAGCTCCACCAGGCGTGCGATGCGGGCACGCGCCGAGGCCGGGTCGTCGATCAGCGACGGCCGCACGTTGGGGTCGAAGGTGACCGTAGCCGAGAGGCGGTAGGTCTCGATCAACGCCGCAACGGCCAGGCAGCCCGGCTCCCGCACGGCGGCGATGGACCCGGTATGGACGAACAGCGGTGGCGGAACTTCCGGTGTGCCGGAGAGCCGCCAGTCCAGATCGAACACGTAGTCTGCCGAACCGTCCTGGGCGAGAGTCGCGACCGCAGTCGGTGTCCGGGTAGCCGCAATGCTGCCCGGGACTAGCTGTGCGCCAGCAGTTTTCACGTAGTCGACGATGCGCCGGCCATATGGGTCGTCGGCGATGTGGGTCAGGAAGTCGACCTCGCGGCCCAGCCGGGCGAGTCCGACGGCGACGTTGAGCGGACTGCCGCCGACGTGCTCGTGGCCGTCGACGATGTCGATCAGCGACTCGCCGATCACCAGCCCGCGCGTCATCGCACCAGGGCCTCCAGAGTCGCCCGAGCTCCCTTGGCGTGCAACGAATCCAGCGCCCAGCAATACGCCTCGACAAACCTCGGTTGGTGGGCCAGATCGCAGAACACGGCGGTCACCTCGACGAACGCGGTGGGATTCTGGTGTTGCGACCGGGCGATCGGGATGAGCGAATCCGCGAGCTGGTCCACCACCTCGTAAGGCTTACCCCATTCGTCGGTGCCCTCGGCGTAGCGCGCCCAGCTGGCCGCCGCCGCGGCGGCCAGTTGAACCGGCCCGCCGGTGGCCAGGTTGTCGCAGATGACGGGAAACAGCCATTTCGGGATCCGGTCCGACGAGTAGGCGCAGATGCGCGCGACGGTGTCGCGCACGGCCGGGTTGGCGAACCGTTCGACCAGCGTGCGGCCGAATTCGTGCAGGTCGATTCCCGGCACCGGGGGCAGGGTGGGGATGGCCTCGGTGTCGAAGTACGAGAGCAGGAATTCGGCGAACAGGGGATCGCGCGCCGCCTCGTGGACGAACTGGAAGCCGCACAGATGAGCGAAGTAGGCCAAGCACTGATGCCCCGCGTTGAGCAGCCGCAGCTTCATCAGCTCGTACGGGCGCACGTCGTCGACCATCAGCACCCCCGCTTGCTCCAGCGGCGGGCGGCCATCGGCGAAGTCGTCCTCGATCACCCAGGCGGTGAAGGGTTCGGCAACCACCGGCCACCGGTCATCGACGCCGAAGTCACGCCGCACCTCCGCGGCCATCTCCAAAGTCGTTGCCGGAGTAATGCGGTCAACCATCGAACTAGGGAACCGGGCGTGTTCGGCCACCCACTCGGCCAACGCGGGATCTCGGCGTTCGGCACTGGCGAGCACGGTGCGCCTGGCGACTTCGCCGTTGCTCTCGATGTTGTCGCAGGAGACCACCGTCGGCGCGGGGACTCCCCGATCGCGCCGCCGGGCGAGCGCCTCGGTGATCAGCGCGAACGCAGGCCCATCGGGGTCGCGGTACCCACCTTCGGTGATGGTCAGCGAGATGATCCGGGTCGACGCCGCGGCGAGCACCTCTAACGCTGATTCCGGATCGTCCGGAGCGTAGCGGTAGTCAACGATCGACCCGATGACTTGGGCATCCCGACTCCCGTTGGGATTCTCCAAGATCAACGTGTACAGCCCGTCCTGGCCGTTGAGAACGTCGCGCATGGTCCAGTCGGCGGGCATCACCCCTACGCCGCAGATGCCCCAGTCGTGCGCCAGGCCCTGCTGCATCAGCAGGTTGAGGTACGCAGCCTGATGCGCCCGGTGGAAATGACCGGCGCCGATGTGCGCGATGCCGACGGTCACGCTGCCGCGGTCATAGTTCGGCGCCTCGATCGGCAGTTCTGGAAGCGACGCATTGTTCAGGTTGATCGCGCTAGCCACCATTGGCCAACTCCTCACCGGGCCACGGCCCGGACTGTCACCGGGCTCGTGGCGCCTCTCGACGGTAGATGTCCTACGCGAGGTGGGAACCCCCGGCCGGCACGGCCGACAACAGCAGGACATCGGCAAGCGCACGCCACGAATCGGTGATCGCGACTGCGCCGGCATCAATCAATTCCTTTCGGCGGCAATCCCGTTCGTCAGGCAACACGAACATCAGGTTGCCTACGGTGGCGAAGCCGGCTGCGACCGCGGAGCTCACCCCGGCCACGGAATCTTCGATCGCCAACCCTTGCTCCACTGCGACGCCCAATACCTCGCCGGAATGTAGGTACACCGCGGGGTCGGGTTTGCTTGTCGGCACCGGAAGTGAATCCTCCGCGCTGAAAGTCACGGCCTCCGGTATCAGCGAGTCGATGCCGGTGGCCGCGAAGCAGGCGCGCAGACGCTTGGTGGCGCTGGAGCTGACGGCCGCCAGCGCGTAGTGCGGTGCGAGGTCTCGCAGCGGTTGCAGCACATGCGGGTCGGGGGTCAGGGTGACCGCCAGATGAGCGGTGACCCGTTCGCGCTCTTCGCGCACCCACTGCTCGAGTTCGTCGGCGGACAACGCGTTGCCGCTCGCCATCTCACCGGCTGAGGCGACCACCGCCGCGGGGAGGCCGTCGGCCAACGCCGGGTCGAGCGGTAGTTGGCACTCGACCGCCAGGCCCAGCGCCATGGCGCGAAAGTTCTTCCCTACGGCCCGCTTACGCAACTCCTCGGAGTCGAGCGGAGCCGTCACCCCGAACCTGGCCAGGAAACGATTCATCACCTCGGTCGACGCCTCGAACGCCGGCCGCTCAGAAGCGAACAGGTTGTCATCGGCATCGCACAGCAAAGTCGTGATCGGTGCCGGGTCGAAGGTGCGCACGAAGGTCAGCCCGTCGGTCATCGTGCCACCAGCTCTCGCGCGTCGTTGCGCATCGCGTCGCGCAGCGTGGGCACCACGCCGCGCGTGTCGATCTGCGCAATCATCTCGCCGAGGCGGTCCGCAAAGCCGGGAACCGCTCGCAGCTCGGCGAACATCGCATGCCGCAGCAGCGGATCGGGGTTGTTGCCTGCCATGTTGGCCAACTTAGCCACCGGTATCGCCTGCGAGTCTTCGAGGCGCAGCTTGCGGCCCATGAGGTCGTGGCCGCGCATATACCGGGCCCATCCCGCAACGGCCAACATCAGCAGCGTGTGGGGTCTACCTTGCGCGATCGCCTCCTGCAGGGAGGGCAGCACGAACGAGGTGATTTTGCTGGTTCCCCGCCGGGCCAGCCGCGACAATTGGTCGCTCATGCGGGGGTTGCCGAGGCGATCGAGCAGGGTGGCGCGGTATTCCGGGGTGTTCATCCCGGGGACTGCGGGCAGCAGCGGCTGAATTTCGTCGCGCAGCAGCCTCTCGACGTAATCGAAGATGACGCGGTCGCGCATCGCTTCGTCGGTGCGCTGGTAACCGGCCAGCGTGGCCAGGCACGCGAGCGCGATATGGGTTCCGTTGAGCAGGCGCGTCTTGATCAGCTTGTGGTCGCTGACATCGGCAACGAATTCGGCACCGACCTCCTCGAGCGGCGGCCGCCCGTTGCTGAACGAATCCTCGATCACCCATTGGCGATACGGCTCGGTCACCACCGGACACCTGTCGGCCACGCCGAACGTCTGCTCGACGAATTCGCGCTCGGACGTCGAGGTTTGCGGGGTGATGCGATCGACCATGGTCGACGGGAACGCGACATGCCTTTCGATCCAGCGGGCAAGCCCCGGATCCTTGCACGCGGCGAACGACACCAGCGCGGTTCTCGCCGGCCGGGTGTCGCCGGGAATGTTGTCGCAGCAGAGCACGGTGAACGGCGCCAAGCCCGCGCGGCGGCGCCGATCGAGAGCTTCGGCGAGATATCCCCACGCGGTGGCGTAGCCGTCGGACGCGACCAGGTCGGCGCGCACGTCAGGGTGGTTCGCGTCGAACTCGTCGGTGACCGGGTCCAGGAAGTAGCCGTTGTCGGTGATGGTCAGGCTGACGATTCGGGTTTGGGGGTCGGCCAGAGCGGCGCGGACCGCCGCGCCGTCATTCGGTGCGTAGTGGACGGAGCCGATCGATCCGACCACGCGGGCGGTCTGGCCGTCATGGCCGCGTTGCACGACGGTGTAGAGGCCGTCCTGCGCCGACAGCAAGTCTTTGGCGCCGGGGGAGTGCAGGCTGACGCCGGTAACGCCCCACCGATGCGAAATGCCTGAGCGGGCAAGGTCGTCGAAGTAAACGGCCTGATGTGCGCGGTGGAAATTGCCCGCGCCGATGTGAACGACACCGCGTTGCAGTGCCGACCTTTCGTAGGTGGGTATCGCGATTCGCTGGGAGTGCAGTTGCAGGGTGGCATTGCTGAGGGGGACGCCGCCTTCTGGACGCCGGGACATTATGCGCATCGGTATCCCGTGCCCGACGTGCCCGCGGGTCTAACGCCTTCGTAATCGATGTCACAGAAATTTACGTTTGAGACATAATCCGTGGTGGGAAGCCATGATCGCTGCTCAGGCGCGTAAGTTGACTCTCATGGCACCGCGGGTGAAGCTCACCAACGCCGACAAGGTGCTCTACCCCGCCACCGGCACCACCAAGCGGGACGTCTTCGACTACTACACCCGGATCGCCGAGGTGATGATCCCGCACATCGCGGGGCGCCCGGCCACCCGCAAGCGCTGGCCCAATGGCGTCGAACAGGATTCGTTCTTCGAGAAGCAACTGGCCTCGTCGGCGCCGGACTGGCTGCCGCGCGCGAGCGTCACGCACCGGTCCGGAACCACGACGTATCCGATCATCGACAGCCCCGAAGGGCTGGCCTGGATCGCGCAACAGGCCGCGCTGGAAGTGCACGTGCCGCAGTGGCGGTTCGTCGCGGAGTGGACCCGAAGCAAAGCCGAAGAGCTGAAGCCCGGTCCGGCCACCCGATTGGTGTTCGACCTCGACCCCGGTGAGGGCGTGACCATGGCTCAGCTCGCCGAGGTGGCCCATGCCGTGCGCGATCTCATCGGCGGAATCGGGTTGACCCTGTTTCCGCTCACCAGCGGCAGCAAAGGCCTGCACCTCTACGCACAGCTGGCGGAGCCGGTGAGCAGCAAGGGGGCGACGGTGCTGGCGAAACGGGTTGCCCAGCAACTGGAAAAGTCGATGCCCAAGCTGGTCACGTCGACCATGACCCGGAGCCTGCGGGCGGGAAAGGTGTTCCTGGACTGGAGCCAGAACAACGGGGCGAAGACGACCATCGCGCCGTATTCGTTGCGCGGGCGCGAACATCCCACGGTCGCGGCGCCGCGCACGTGGGAAGAGCTCGCCACCCCGGCGTCGCTGCGTCAATTGCGCTACGACGAGGTGCTGGACCGGGTGGCGCGCGACGGGGATCTGCTGGCGACACTGGACAACGACGTTGCCGTCGCGGATCGGCTGACCAAGTACCGCAGCATGCGCGACGCGTCGAAAACGCCGGAACCCGTCCCCCGGACGAAACCGGCCACGGGCCAAGGCAATTCCTTCGTCATCCAGGAGCACCATGCCCGCCGGCTGCACTACGACTTCCGGCTGGAGCGCGACGGCGTGCTGGTGTCGTGGGCGGTGCCGAAGAACCTGCCCGAAACCACATCGGTGAACCACCTGGCGGTGCACACCGAGGATCATCCGCTGGAGTACGCGACCTTCGAGGGCAACATCCCCAAAGGGGAATACGGGGCGGGAAAGGTGATCATCTGGGACTCCGGGACCTACGAGGCGGAGAAGTTCCTCGAGAACGAGGTCATCGTCAATCTGCGCGGTAGCAAGGTTTCCGGCCGCTACGCGCTGATCCAAACCAGGGGCGACCAGTGGCTGGCGCACCGGATGAAAGACCAGAAGGTCTTCGACTTCGACGGGATCGCACCCATGCTCGCCACCCACGGCTCGGTGAATTCGTGCAAGGCGAGTCAGTGGGCGTTCGAAGGTAAATGGGACGGCTACCGGCTGCTGGTCGAAATCGACCACGGTGTCCTGCGGGTGCGGTCCCGGCGCGGTCGCGAGGTCACCAACGAATATCCGCAATTACGTTCGCTCGCGGCAGATCTCGCCGATCATCACGTGGTGCTGGACGGCGAGGCCGTCGTCTTGGACGCCGCCGGGGTGCCGAGCTTTCACGCGATGCAGAACCGCGGCCGCGGGAGCCGAGTGGAATTCTGGGCGTTCGATGTGCTGTATCTCGATGGCCGTTCGCTGCTGAGGGCTCGCTACCAGGACCGCCGAAAGTTGTTGGAAACACTCGCGAGTGGCAGTGACCTCATCGTGCCCGAGTTGTTGCCGGGCGATGGGAAACAGGCGCTGGAGCACTCGGGCAAGCACGGCTGGGAGGGTGTGGTCGCCAAGAAGCGCGACTCCACCTATCAGCCGGGCCGACGCTCGGCATCCTGGATCAAGGACAAGCACTGGAACACTCAGGAAGTCGTGATCGGCGGCTGGAAGGCCGGGGAGGGTGGCCGCAGCAGCGGCATCGGCTCACTGCTGATGGGCATTCCCACCGACGGTGGCCTGCACTTCGCCGGGCGGGTCGGCACCGGGTTCACCGAACGTGACCTGGCGAACTTGAAGAAGACCCTGGCGCCGCTGCACACCGACCAATCCCCCTTCACCCCACCGCTTCCCCGCAGCGAGGCCAGGGGCGTGACCTACGTCGAGCCGGTGCTGGTGGGCGAGGTGCGCTACAGCGAGTGGACCCCCGACGACCGGTTGCGTCAATCGAGCTGGCGCGGACTGCGTCCGGACAAGGAACCGAGTGAGGTGGTGCGCGAATGAAATGGGTGACCTACCTTGACGCCGACGGCGAACGCACCGGGGTGCTGTCCGGTGACGCCATCCACGCGATGCCCGCCGGCGTGACGCTGCTCGGTCTGATCGGCCGTGGCGCCGAAGGGTTGCGCGCCGCCGGCGAGGAGGCGCTGCGCGCGCCGGCGGCCACCGTGCCCCTGGGCGCGGCGCGGCTCTTGGCCCCGATCCCACGGCCGCCGTCCATCCGTGACTCGCTGTGCTTTCTGGACCACATGCGCAACTGCCAGGCCGCGCTGGGCGCCGGGCGAACGCTCGCCGACACCTGGTACCGCATACCGGCTTTCTACTTCGCCTGCCCGGCAACGGTTTTGGGACCCTACGACGACGCCCCCACCGCGCCCGGAAGTGCTTGGCAGGACTTCGAATTGGAGATCGCCGCGGTCATCGGGACCGGTGGACGGGATCTCTCGGTCGAGGAAGCCGAACGCGCCATCATCGGTTACACCATCTTCAACGACTGGTCGGCGCGTGACCTGCAGCAAATGGAAAGCCAACTCGGGATCGGGCAGGGCAAGGGCAAAGACAGCGGCGTCACGCTGGGCCCGTACCTGGTGACGCCCGACGAGCTCGAGCCGTATCGCCGGGACGGCAGGCTCGACCTGAGGGCGACCGCCCTGGTCAACGGTGCCGTGATCGGGTCGGGGTCGACCGCCCAAATGGATTGGACCTTCGGCGAAGTCATCTCCTACGCCTCGCGCGGCGTGACGCTCGTCCCCGGTGACGTCATCGGCTCCGGCACGGTGCCGACCTGCACGCTGGTCGAGCACCTGAACCCGACAGCGCTGGAGTCGTTCCCCGGCTGGCTGCACGACGGCGACGTCGTCACGCTTCAGGTCCAGGGGCTCGGCGAGACCCGGCAAACCGTGCGCGCCAGCGGCGCGCCGCATCCCCTGGCGGCCCGGCCCAATCCGGACGCGGCGCCAGCCCCGCGGCGGGTGAACCGGGCGCCCGCGAAGGTGCCCTACACCCGTGGCCTGCACGAGGTCGCCGACCGGGTGTGGGCGTGGACGCTGCCCGACGGCGGCTACGGGTGGAGCAACGCCGGACTGGTGGCCGGCGATGGGGCGTCCCTGCTCGTCGACACCCTGTTCGACCTGGCGCTGACCCGCGAAATGCTCACCGCGATGCGGGATATCACCTCGTCGGCACCCATCACCGACGCGCTGATCACCCACTCGAACGGTGACCACACCCACGGCAATCAACTGCTCGACGCCTCGGTGCGGATCATCGCCGCGCGGGGCACCGCCGACGAGATCGCGCACGGGATGGCGCCCGAGATGCTGGCGATGGCGCAGACCGCGAACCTCGGCCCGGTCGCCACCCCCTACACGCGAGACCGCTTCGGGCACTTCGACTTCAGCGGCATCACGGTGCGCAACGCGGATCAAACGTTCGACCGGGAGCTGACCATCGAGGTGGGCGGGCGGCGCATCGACCTGCTGAACCTGGGGCCCGCGCATACCGCCGCGGATTCGGTGGTTCACGTGCCCGACGCGGGGGTCCTCTTCGGTGGCGACCTGCTGTTCATCGGCTGCACCCCGATCGTGTGGGCCGGCCCGATCGCCAACTGGATCGCCGCGTGCGACGCGATGATCGCGCTCGACGCGCCGACAGTGGTACCCGGCCATGGCCCCGTCAGCGACCCGGACGGAATCCGCGCAGTCCGTGGGTATCTCGCGCACGTTTCCGAACAAGCTGAGGCCGCCTACCGCCGGGGGCTGTCGTGGTCCGACGCGGCGGACACCATCGACCTCGGTGAGTATGCGACTTGGCTGGATGCGGAGCGCGTGGTCGTCAACGTCTACCAGCGGTACCGCGAACTCGACCCCGACACCCCGCAGCTGGAGGTCATGGCCCTGCTGGTGATGCAGGCCGAGTGGCTGGCCAAGCGGGGCTAAAGCCGCACGGCCCGGACGAATTTGATCGTGGTGGCCGGTACCTGCTCTTCAGCCTGGCCCAACTCCGGCAGCCCGGCAGCGGAGAACAGGTCGGTGAGCCGGGATTCGGTGGTGTCCCAACCGTTCTCATGCAGATGGGCGGCGACGTCGGTGTGCTCGCCCGGGTACGCCAACTTGCCCAGGTCCATGTCGAGCCCCCACCGTCGCCAGCCTTCGTTCATGTGCCGGGCTTGTTGCTGGGCCTCAGGCGACGTCCCGGTCACCGTTCCGTAGTCGGCGGCGAACCTGCTGCCCTCGGCGGACAGCGGGATGATGGAGTCCAGCAGCCGGACCTCGGCCTCGGGCGGGAGCCATCCGATGAGCACGCCCTCGGCGAGCCAGGCCGTCGGATGGGCCGGATCGAAACCCGCCTCCTGTAGCGCCGCCGGCCAGTCGTCGCGCAGATCGATCCCCACCTCGCGAAGCTTGACGGTGGGCGCCGCCCCGATCTCGGACATCGTCGCCGCCTTGAACGCGATCACCTCGGGCTGATCGATCTCGTACACCGTCGTCCCGATCGGCCAGCGCAGCCGGTAGGCGCGGGAATCCAGTCCCGAAGCCACGATCACCACCTGCAGCAGCCCTGCTTGGCCGGCCGCCGCGAAATAGTCATCGAAGTATCGGGCGCGGGCGGCGAACGTGTCGACCATCCGAGGAAACCCGACGCTCTGCTCGAGCTCCCCGGAATCCAGTTCTCCGCTGGCCAGCTTGGTGAACACATCCAATCCGACGGCACGCACCAGCGGCTCGGCGAAGTCATCGGTGACGACCGGCTGCGGACGCTTGCTCGCGGCGGCCCTGGCGGCGGCGACCATGGTGGCCGTCGCTCCCACGCTGTTGGCGAGGTCCCAGCTGTCACCTTCGGTTCGTGCCATGGTTTCTCCTTCGATGTGGCGGCCAAACTACGGTATGCCCCGTCGGTGAATATCGCGTCGCTTACGGTTCCCGTATGCCCGCAGTGGAATTGGAAACCCTCGAAGGCGGCATCGCCCGCATCACCCTGAACCGGCCCGAGCGCCTCAACGCCATCGACGGATCCCTGATCGACGGCGTGGACCGAGCCTTGGACGTCCTCGGCGGCGGCGACTTCCGGGCCGCGATCCTGACCGGCGCCGGACGCGGATTCTGCGCCGGGGCCGACCTGAGCGGCACCGGAGAGCCGTGGACCAAGCCCAGGCCGTCGACCCCGCCGTTCAAGGTCAACTACGACTCCCAGGTCCGCTTGGCCGAGCTGTTCATCCGTATCTATGAGCTGCCCATCCCGGTGATCGCCGCCGTCAACGGCGTGGCCGTCGGGGGAGGGCTGGCGTTCACGCTGGTGTCCGACATCCGTGTTGCTTCCGATGCGGCCAGGTTCTCCTCGGCGTTCATCAAGGCGGGCTTCTCGTCGATGGATATGGGCACCAGTTATCTGCTGCCGAAGATCGTCGGCGCGGGAGTGGCGCGCGAACTCATGCTGACCGGCCGCATCATCGACGCGGCCGAGGCCTACCGCATCAGGCTGGTACACGAGGTCGTGGCCCCCGACGAGCTGATGGCGGCCGCGCTGAAGGTCGCCCGGTCGATCGCCGAGAACAACGCCTACGGCGTATGGCAGACCAAGATCGGGCTCAACGCGGCACTGGACGCGCCAAGCCTGCGGCATGCCATCGAGATCGAGAACCGCACCCAGATCCTGACCGGTTTCACCAACAACCCGTCCGAGGCGGCCAAGGCGCACCGGGAGAAGCGGGCTCCGAAGTGGGATCCGCTGTGACCGCTGGCTAGACCTTCGCGATGACGTTCTCGGCGAACATCTCGAGGTTGCGGATCTTGTTCTCCAGCGGCTCGGTGTCCTTTCCCTTGATGTAGGGGATGCGGAACCCGACGATGGCGTCGGTGACGCCCTTGTCTTCGAGCCGTTTGATCCCGTCGACGGTGTACGCGTCGGCCGAGATGACGTGGATCTGGAACGGCCCGGTCTTGCCGGCTTCTTCGCGATACCGCTTGAGCTTGGCGATGAGCGCGTCGAGTTCTTCGGGGTCACCGCCGCCGTGCATCCAGCCGTCCAGCCGGGCCGCGCGGCGCAGCGCGGCGTCGGCATGCCCGCCGATCAGCACCGGGATCGGCTGGGTGGGGGCGGGTGTCATCTTGGTCTTCGGGATGTCGTAGAACTCGCCGTGGAATTCGAAGTAGTCACCGCTGGTAAGCCCCTGGATGATTTCGATGCATTCGTCCATGCGCTTGCCGCGCCTGGCGAACGGGACGCCCAGCAGTTCGTAGTCCTCCGGCCACGGGCTCGTGCCGACACCGAAGCCCACCCGGTTGTTGGTCAGTGCGGCCAGCGAACCGATCTGCTTGGCCACCAGCGCCGGCGGCCGGATGGGCAGCTTGAGGACGAAGAAGTTGAAGTGCAGCTTCGTCGTCACCGCCCCCAATGCCGCTGTCAGGACGAAGGTTTCGATGAACTCCTTGCCATCCAGGAACTCGCGATCGCCGTCGGGCGTGTACGGGTACTTCGAGTCCGACTCGAAGGGATAGGCGATGCTGTCGGCGATGGTCATGGCGTGGTACCCGGCCGCCTCGGCCGCCTGGGCCAGCGGGATGTAATACCTGTAGTCGGTCATCGCCTCCGCGTAGGTGAACCGCACGTCATCTGCCTTCCTGGAAACGGGTCGTCACACGAGATTAGAACGTGTTCTAGTTCTACCCGTGCCCGGGTTCCCAGCACAATAAGGCGTCAGAGCTGGTTCTCTGGCCCGATGACCGCCCACACCGTCTTGCCGGCCGCGGTGGGCGTGCTGCCCCATGTGCGGGACAACGCGTCGACGATCGCCAAGCCGGACACGTCAATGCCGTTCGCCGGCGACGGCAGCCGCACGGCCGGCGCGTGGCTGCTGTCGGACACCGCGATGGTGGCCGTCGCGCCATGGCTCTCGATGCGCATCACGGGGAAGCTCGCGGTGTGTTCTAGCACGTTCTCGACGAACACGTTGACCACCACCAACGCGACCGGGATGAGTGTGGACTGCGACCAGGCGGTGAGCCATTCGCGGACCAGGCGACGCGATTCGCGCAGGCTGGTCAGGTCGGCGGGCAGCTGGGCGTCGGCGCGGCGCACGGCACGCCGGCTCTGCTGACCGAGCGCCTTCATCGCCGCCTTCTCGGTCGAGTAGACCGGCATGAAGTAGGCGACGCCGCTGCGGGTGATCGCCTCGCGTGTCCCGCGGTGCGCGCATACCAGCACGATCGGCACGTTGGGGTTGCCGCGAACCTGCCAGTGCGCGCCGATGAAGGTCGACCACGCCAATTCGGCGAGCACCTTGAGCGCGGAGATGTTGACGATGACGGCCGCGGGCTCGGCCAGCGTGGCCTGCAGGATGTGGTCGCGCAACGCCGAGGAGTTGGTCGTGTCGAGCACACCGTCGACGGTCAAAATCGCCACCGATTCATCCGTGCGCGTCGCGACGGCCAGCGAGCTGGAGGACTCGGCTACCGAGCTCACCACCGGAAACCCTTCGCGTTCGCCGGCCGAGGGTGGCGGGGCGCACGGGCTACCGGCGGGATCCGGAACGCAGGCGACGTCGCAGTCCGGCTGTTCAGCTGGGTCCTGTCGTCCGGTTCCATCGCTGCTCCTCGAATTGCGGCCGGGCCAACTGCTTGAGTATCCGCCCTCAGCGGCAAAAGTCTAATTCGGGTTGACCGGCGCGGACGCCGCCAGAAAGCGCGGTCCGCTGGGTCGGCGGCCCGGGCGCACGCCACGGGCGGCCCGGTATGGGTGAGGCGCGTGCTAGTCCCCACCCGCTCGAGGCCCCCGTCTCTACCGCGCCGAACACGATGTTCGAATTCGCTGCGCAGCACGCGCATCCCGACGGATTACCACCTTCCGGCGGAGCCCAAACGCGAAAATCGACCCGAAATCAGGCGATGAGCAGGGGAAAGCCGCGGGTCAGGTTGGCACGTACGGCGGGGCGCCCACCCCGGCGACCGAGTGCGTCCCCCACGGCGTTTGTTCGACGATCCGCGCGGCGGCGCTGCGCGCGCCCACGGTCAACGTCGCGGTCCGCGCTTGCCTGAGCGCCTGCTCGGGCAGCGGCCGCGACGGCGAACCGAACAGCGTTCCCTGCCAGTGGTAGCGGCCGTCGATCGGGTCGAGGTGGCCGGTGAGCCGGACCCGCACCGGATGGCTGGTGCCGCCGATTTCCAGCGTCGCCGCGCCGTCATAGGTGTCGCCGCGATCGGGCGCGCTGGCCGAAAGGTCGAAGGCGGACGCCACCGGAGGAGGCTGGTCGGGTGTGAGCTGGGCTCGCTCATTGAACACCCCCAGGCTGCTGGCGCGCACCTCGATGCGGGTGCTGCCCGTGCGCTCCATCATCCGCAGGCAGTCGGCGACGTACCGGCCCTGCGCTTCCACGTCGGGCCCGGTGATGAAGAAGTAGTTGGGGAAGCCGCGAACCGCCACGCCGTAGAAGGGCTCCATGCCGTCGCGCCAGGCCTGCCGGATGGTCAGCCCGCCGGCACCGATCAGCGTGCGATCGGCCGGCTCCTCGCGGACCGAGAAGCCGGTGCCGTAGACGATGGCATCGACGCGGTGCTCGATGCCATCCCCGGTGCGGATGCCATAAGCGGTCACCGCCTCGATCGCCGACCCGGCCAGCGTGACCCGAAGACGCGCGTCGGTTGGCCGGATGCGGTGACGCAGCCAGCGTGTGGCCCGCGTCGGCCACGACGGGAGCTCGGTGACCACGCGGCGGGGCGAGTGGGCGAAGACGGTGACCGACGCCGCCGCCTCGACCAGCCGGCGGAGGTGGTGACCGGCGGCGGTGTCGGTGCCGACCACCGCGATGCGCTTGCCGGACGGATCGAAGTCGGGGTCCCAGGCGGCCGCGTGAAACGACACGCCCAGAAACTGATCGCGGCCCGCGATGTCCGGCAACCAGGGAGCGAAGGGTGCCCCGTCGGCGGCGATGACGGCACGCGCCCGCACATCCTCGCCCGCGGCCGTCGTCAGCAGCCAGCTATCCGTGACGTCGTCGAACCTTGCCTGAACCGCCGACGCCGGCCCATCCAGAACCACGCAGTCGGTGACGCCGGCCGCCGGCAATGCCGCGCTCGCGCCGGCGTGCGCACCCAAGATGGCCACGGGACGGCGGGGCTCACCCGGGCCGCGCGGCCGCGTCACAGAAACCTGCTGCGCTTCCAGCCGCGGCGGGCGATGGGACCCAGCAGACCCACCTCGGACAGGAACGCCGCCAGCGGGGCGAAACCGGCCACCTGCATCTCACGCCGATGCGGGCTGGTCCGGGCGACTCGTCGCGCCCGCTTCGGGTCTAGGCCCGTGCGCGCATAGGGGACCGGGTTGCTGAACAGGTAGTTGAAGAAGTAGCCGCCCAGCCCGTTGATGTTGGCCATGAACCAGCGGTTCATCCGGGGCATTTCGGCCACGCGTTTGCGGGCGCCGTCGCGGGCGAACTGGATGTGGCGCGCTTCCTCGGTGACGTGAATCCGCATGAGGCGCTGGATGATTGGCTGCAGCTCCGGGTCGTCCATCATCTGGCGCTGCAACGAGTCGAAGATCTCCTCGCCGATCAGCGCGGCCACCCAGAGCATCGAGCCGCGCTGAAAAGCCAGCGGAAGCGCGTTGATGATCATCCGATGAAACAGCCGCGGCCGCACCGGCTTTGCGCCGATGCGCTCGATGGCCTTGCCGAACATGACCATGTGACGGGTCTCGTCGCCCAGCTCGGTCAGCTTGTAATGGGTCGACCGGCTCGTGGGGTCCTCGTGCAGGATCGTGCGCAGCAACGCTTGATTGAGCATGTTCTCGAACCAGATCCCGGCCGACAGCGTGTTGACCAGCTCTTGGCGCGACAGCTCGATCTGTTGCTCGCGGGTCATCTCGTCCCACATCGGGGTGCCGTAAAGCGACACCAGCCGCGGCGGCAGGTAGAACTTGTCCGGATCCAGCGGGGCGTCCCAGTCGATGTCGACGATCGGTTCGTAGGACTTCCTGACCGAGCCCCTGAGCAGGCGGTCGGAGAACTCCTCACGACTCGGCCCGCTCGACTTGACCGCAGTGGTGGTCATCGCTGGCGTCCCTTCATTGGGTGCTTCAGACGGTACCCATGGTACTGGGTACTTTTGGTCCCGACTAGGCCCTGAAGGTTTCGATTCGGCAATCTGATGCAAGCAACGAGGAGGGTTTCTTGGGCCCGCACATCCACGTCATCGGCGTCGGCGCCGGCGACCCCGCCTACGTGACCGTTCAGGCGATCGAGGCGCTCAACGACACCCAGGTGTTCTTCGCGATGGACAAAGGCGAGGCGAAAAGCGACCTGGTGGCGCTGCGGCGCGAGATCTGCGCCCGGTTCATCCGCGAGCCCGGCTACCGCTTCGTCGAGCTGCCCGACCCCAAACGGTCGGCCGACGCCGACTACCGCGAGGCCGTCTCGGACTGGCACGCGGCGCGGGCGCGGGTCTGGGCGGGCGCCATCGCCGCCGAGTTGGGCCGCGACGGCGTCGGCGCCTTCCTGGCCTGGGGCGACCCGTCGCTGTACGACAGCACGCTGCGCATCCTGGAAGCCATCAAGGACGAGCTCGAGTTCACCTTCGACGTCATCCCGGGCATCACCGCGGTCCAGGCCCTGACCGCCCGGCACCGCATACCGCTCAACGAGGTCGGGGAGCCGGTCCTGATCACCACCGGCAGGAAGTTGCGCGCGCACGGCCTGCACGGATCGGCGGTCGTGATGCTCGACGCCGAGTGCTCCTTTCGGACGTGCCCGCCCGACACCCACATCTGGTGGGGCGCCTACCTGGGCACCGTCGACGAGCTGTTGGTGGCGGGCACCGTCGGCGAGGTCGCCAGCCACGTCGCGGAACTGCGGGCCGAGGCCCGGGCGCGGCACGGCTGGATCATGGACACCTATTTACTCAGACCGGCAGACTGAAGGGCGTGCCCGAACTGCCCGAGGTGGAAGCCCTGGCCGACCATCTGCGCCGCCACGCCGTCGGCTTGACGATCGGCCGCGTCGACGTCGGCGCGCTCTCCGTCCTCAAGACCTTCGACCCGCCGCTCAGCGCGCTGCACGGACAACCCGTGACGGAGGCTCACCGGTGGGGCAAGTACCTCGGGTTGCAGGCGGGGGAGCTGTACTTGATCACCCACCTGTCGCGCGCGGGGTGGTTGCGGTGGTCGGACAAGCTGGCCGCGGCGCCGCTCCGGCCCGGCAAGGGTCCGATCGCGCTGCGCGTGCACCTGGGTACGCCCGGCGAGGCGCCGGGCTTTGACCTGACCGAGGCCGGCACCCAGAAGCGGCTGGCCGTGTGGCTCGTCGACGATCCGCAGGCGGTGCCCGGCATTGCCGCGCTCGGCCCCGACGCGCTGGAGCTCAGCGTCGACGACCTCGCCGGCCTGTTGGCCGGCAATACGGGTCGGATCAAGACGGTCATCACCGATCAGAAGGTGATCGCGGGCATCGGCAACGCGTACAGCGACGAAATCCTGCACGTCGCGAAGATCTCCCCGTTTGCGACCGCGGGCAAGCTGACCGATGAGCAGCTCGCCACGCTGCACGACGCGATGGTGTCCGTCCTGCGCGATGCGGTGAGCCGGTCCGTGGGCCAGGGGGCGGCCACGCTCAAAGGCGAGAAGCGCTCCGGACTGCGGGTGCATGCCCGCACCGGCCTGCCCTGCCCGGTGTGTGGGGACACCGTGCGTGAAGTTTCCTTCGCGGACAAGTCTTTTCAATACTGTCCGACATGCCAGACCGGCGGCAAGGTGCTGGCCGACCGGCGGATGTCACGGCTGCTCAAGTAGGCGACGGCTCGCGACTTGACACCTGTCGATATGCTGCCCGGATGACTCGTCAGAAGATCCTCATCACGGGTGCCAGTTCCGGCTTGGGCGCGGGCATGGCGCGAGCGTTCGCCGCCAAGGGCCGCGACCTGGCGTTGTGCGCCCGGCGCACCGACCGGCTGGACGAGCTGAAAGCCGAACTGTCGCAACAGTATCCGGACATCAAGATCGCTGTGGCGGCGCTGGATGTCAACGACCACGAGCAGGTGCCGAAGGTGTTCGGCGAACTCAGCGACGAACTCGGCGGTATCGACCGCGTCATCGTCAACGCCGGGATCGGCAAGGGCGCGAAGCTGGGCTCGGGCAAGCTGTGGGCCAACAAGGCGACCCTCGAGACCAACCTGGTGTCCGCGCTGGTGCAGATCGAGACCGCGCTGGAGATGTTCAACAACGCCGGTTCGGGCCACCTCGTGCTCATCTCGTCCGTCCTCGGCAACAAGGGAGTGCCGGGCGTCAAGGCCGCGTACGCCGCGAGCAAGGCCGGGCTGAGTTCGCTGGGCGAATCGCTGCGCGCCGAATACGCCAAGGGGCCCATCAAGGTTTCCGTGATCGAGCCCGGCTACATCGAGTCGGAGATGACGGCCAAGTCGAACAGCACAATGTTGATGGTGGACAACGAGACTGGCGTCAACGCGCTCGTCGCCGCCATGGAGCGTGAGCCAGGCCGGGCGGCCGTGCCCTGGTGGCCGTGGGCGCCGCTGGTGCAGGTGATGCGGGTGCTGCCGCCCCCGCTCACCAAGTGGTTCGCCTGATTCAATGCGGCACCGGCGTGTAATGCGCCGCGTCGCTGGTGAATTCGGGCTTGCCGTAGGTCGCCAGCCGTAGCTTGAGGAGCCCGATCACGTAGGCGTCGGTGATGTCCCGAAGCACGGGTATGCGGCTAGCGTGGCTCACGGCGGTGAACCGCCCGATGATGAAGGGTGCGGTGAGGGCGACGCGCACGAGGTCCGTCGGCCCCATTGAGACGCCCATGGCCTCGGCGATCTCACGGTTTCCATTGCAGAAGGTGCGAACGAAAGTGAGCTTGCTGAAACTCTTTTCGACCGCTTCGGCGCAACGGTCGAACAGCGTGGTGTCGGGGCGCAAGTAGGCCGCCATCGTGCCGCGGACGAGGTCTTGGCAGATGCTGTCGAATCCATCGCGCAGCAGTGCCGAGCGCGCGTGCATGACGTGGATGATGTCGCCCGGTTTCGAAGGCAGCAGTTCTTCCGGCAGCCCGAGCAAAAAGCAGCGGTACCTGGCGAATTCGACGACGGCGCGCTCTTCGGCGGTGAACTCCGTCCGGCCCTGTTGACGCGCCTTGCGGGCCAGCAGGTACTGGCCGATCATGCCGGCCGGCATCTGGTCGACCTGTGGCACGGGCATGCCGTACACGGCGGCGTCCCACTTGTCGGATTTCTTGAGGGCGTTGTATCGGACCATCGAATGCATCAGCCGGACCATGGCGGCCGCCGCGAAACCGGGGCCGAAACGGTCCAGCGCACCGGGCAGAGTGGTGACCGCGAAGAAACTGGCGGTCTCATTTACCCGCCGGGCGGCCCGCTTGCCCGAGAGTGCGCCGGTCAGCGCCATCGGCAGCGCGGCGTAGGTGTTGGTGAAGGTCGCGATGAAGGCCCCCCGGGTGATGAAGGGGGCCAGCAGCGCTGCGGGGATCCGCTCTTGGCGGGCGCCCTCGCGGACCAGATCGAAGTCGATCCACTCCGGGGTGGCCTCCATGGCGGCGATGAACGAAACCAGCTCGGGGGGCGCGTCGGGCATCGCCTCGATTCCCTCTCGGCAGGCCGTCTTGAGCATGTCGATCAGCTGAACGACGCTGTGCGAAGCCATCAGTGCCGCATAGGGATCGGCGACGACGTCGCCGAGCAGGGTCGCCGTGCTCATCAACTCGACCACGCGGTCGTCTTCCAGGATCGGGCCGCGATCGGCGATCCAGGCGGGCAGGGCCGAGTCGACGTCGGGCTCCGTGGCCAGACGATCCGGCCGCCGGTCGAAGTCGAAGTCTCCATACAAGGCGGGCTGCAATTCGCGCTGGCTGCGGACTCGCTCGGCGAGTTCGGGGTAGTACGTGACCATCGCTGCCTCCCATTAACTAACAATTCGTGAGTTAATACTCACAAGTTGTTAGTTATGCTGTCAAGCATGAGCGCGGGCAGCCCGAAGCGGCGCATGACCGCCGAAGGTCGGCGCGAGCAGATTCTCGACGTCACGCACTCGATCGTCGACGCCGAGGGGTTCCACGCGGCCACACCCAACCGCATCGCCGATGCGGCCGGCATCAATCGGTCGTTGATCTATCAGCTGTTCGGCGACCCGGCGGGACTGTTCGTCGCGCTGATCGACCGTGAGGCGGCCCGGGCCGGCGCCCAGTTCGCCGAGGCGGTCTCCGGGTTGGATGCCGTCGCCGACGACCAGTCGCTGGTGGTTGCGTTCGACGGAGTGCTGGCCGCGGTCGACGCGCACCCGGCGACGTGGCGGCTGTTCCTGTTCCCGCCGCAGGGCGCGCCACCGGAGTTGTATGCGCGGCTGGCTCAATCGCAGGCCGTCGTGCTGGAGTTCTTCGTCACCGAGCTGCTGCGCATCAACCCGGACGTGCACGATCCCGAATACACCGCGCGGATCCTGCACGCCGCCGGACGCGAACTGCTGCAGCTGCACCTCAGTGAGCCACAGACCGCGACCGTGGAACGCTTGCGCACCTTCGTGCGCCGGCTCGGCTCGGACGTCATGAGCCGCACGGGGTGATCAGCTGGTGCGCCCGCGTTCTGTCCGGTAGCGGCGCACCAGCGCGTCGGTCGAGCTGTCGGACTGCGGCGCCGGCGAGCCGTCGGACGTGATCACCGGGAGCAGCGCCTTCGCCTGCGTCTTGCCCAGCTCCACGCCCCACTGGTCGAACGAGTCGATGCCCCAGATGACGCCCTCCGTGAAGACCTGATGCTCGTAGAGCGCGATCAACTGGCCCAGCACCGACGGCGTGAGCCGGTCGGCCAGGATCGAGGTCGACGGGCGGTTGCCAGGCATCACCTTGTGCGGCACGATGTCGGCCGGCGTGCCTTCGGCGGCGATCTCCTCGGCGGTCTTACCGAACGCCAGCACTTGGGTCTGGGCGAAGAAGTTGCTCATCAGCAAGTCGTGCATGCTGCCGGTGCCCTCGACGGTGGGCAGGTCGTCCAGAGGCTGGCTGAAGCCGATGAAGTCGGCCGGTACCAGCCGGGTGCCCTGATGCAGCAATTGGTAGAAGGCATGCTGGCCGTTGGTTCCCGGCTCGCCCCAGAAGATTTCGCCGGTGTCGGTGGTGACCGGGGTGCCGTCGGCGCGCGTCGACTTGCCGTTCGATTCCATCGTCAGCTGCTGCAGGTAGGCCGCGAAGCGCGCCAAGTCGTTGGAGTACGGCAGCACCGCGCGCGACTGGGCGCCCATGAAGTTGGAGTACCACAGCCCGATCAGCCCGAGCAGCGCCGGCGCGTTGGACTCCAGCGGGGCGGTCTTGAAATGCCGGTCCACGATGTGGAATCCGGACAGGAAATCGGCGAAGGCCTCCTTGCCGATCGCGGCCATCACCGAGAGGCCGATCGCGGAATCGACGGAGTAGCGTCCCCCGACCCAGTCCCAGAAGCCGAACATGTTGTCGGTGTTGATGCCGAAGTCGTCGACCAGGCGCTTGTTGGTCGAGACCGCCACGAAATGCTTGGACACCGCGGCGTCGCCGAGCGCGTCGGTCAGCCAACGGCGGGCGGCGGTCGCGTTGGTCAGGGTTTCCAGCGTGGAGAACGTTTTGGAAGCGACGATGAAAAGCGTTGTGGCGGGGTCCAAGTCGGCCAGCGTGGCGATGAGGTCGGCCGGGTCGACGTTGGAGACGAACCGGGCCGAGATCCCGGCGTCGGCGTAGTGGCGCAGCGCCTGATAGACCATCACCGGGCCAAGATCCGATCCGCCGATGCCGATGTTGACCACCGTGCTGATTCTTTGCCCGGTCGCCCCGGTCCATTCACCGCTGCGTAACCGGTCGGTGAAGTCGCCCATCCGGTCCAGCACGGCGTGCACATCCTCGACGACGTTGTGGCCGTCGACGATCAGTTCGGCGTCCCGGGGCAGTCGCAACGCGGTGTGCAATACGGCCCGGTCCTCGGAGACGTTGATGTGCGCGCCGGCGAACATCTGGTCGCGGCGCTCCTCGAGGTTAGCCGTCCGGGCCAGATCGACCAGCAGCCGCAGCGTCTCTCGGGTGATGCGGTGTTTGCTGTAGTCGATGTAGAGGTCGCCGACCGAGACGGTGAGCTCGCGGCCGCGGTCGGGATCCTCGTCGAAGAACTGGCGCAGATGGGTCGCGCCGATTTGGTCGTGATGCCTGCGCAGGGCGTCCCACGCTGGGGTGGCGGTGATGTCGGGGAGGCTTTGCACGGAGGTCATACTTCGACCCTAATCGGACGCGCAGCGACCCAGCCAGGCGTGACGGTCGCAAGCGCGGCGCAGCCGGGCGCTGCGGGCCGTCACCATCGGGCCCTGACGGTCGCAAGCGCGGCGCAGCCGGGCGCTGCGGGCCGTTACTGGCGTCCTCAGTGACCGAGCCGGCCCCTGCCCAACCTCAGCAACAGGATCGCCAGGTCCTTGCCGTCGGGACCGAGCTCGCTGTAGCGCTCGATCACCTTCATCTCGCGGCTGTGCACGAGGCGCGTGCCGCCGGATGCCATCCGGACCTTGCCGATCGCCTGAGACACCTCGGTGCGCCGCTTCACCGCGGCCAGGATCTCGGCGTCCAGCCGGTCGATCTCACGGCGCAAATCGTCGATACTCAACTCTTCGGCGGCGGCCGTCTGTGGGGTTTCCACCGTCTCAACCTTCATCTCTGCTGACTCCGCATTCTCGGGATGGGGGGGTTGTGGTCTCATCCGGTTTCGGGCCTCACAAAAGAGACGAGCCCCGGTCTTGAGGAAGCGGACCACGGGGCTCTGACGAAAGCAGCTAGACCACGGGGACCGCTAACCGGTACCCGTAGAAAAATCGGCGGCAGTTGGGGGTGCGAGGCCGCCGACGGCACTGCGCGTTGAGCACCAAACGAGTGTGCCACTAAAATCGGCTCTCGCGCAAAAAGGCGTTCGTGAGCTGGCTATTAGTCAGTCGACGTCCGCATGGGGGACTGCCCGGTGTTCGGTGGCGGCGACGTTCGGGCCGGGTTTGCGTACCGGTACGGAATCCATTAACACGGCGTGAAATTGGGTGTTATGGAAGATTGTGCGAGATTGACGGGGACGGAAACTCGGGCGCTGATTATGCGTGACTTTTATACTCGAGTCTAATTAGTCCCCATTTGAAATCGGGGCGCGTTTTGTTTGCGAAACACGCGTTTCGCCGCCCCGTTTTTACCCGGCGGAGGACGGCCGGGGCACTAGCCTGGTGTCACGCCTTGGCGCGTTGCGTCGGTGGGCGGCGGTAAGTTTGGACCAACATGAGTGTGTACGCAACCGATGCCAACCTGGCCTCCGAAGCAGATCAGTTGCTCGAAGGCCTCAACCCGCAACAGCGCCAGGCGGTGGTGCACGAGGGCTCGCCGCTGCTGATCGTGGCGGGGGCCGGCTCCGGCAAGACCGCGGTGTTGACGCGCCGCATCGCCTATCTGATCGCGGCGCGCGGCGTGGGCGTCGGCCAGATCCTGGCGATCACCTTCACCAACAAGGCCGCGGCCGAGATGCGCGAACGGGTGGTGCGGCTGGTCGGCAACCGGGCCCGCGCCATGTGGGTGTCCACCTTCCACTCGACGTGTGTGCGGATCCTGCGCAACCAGGCGTCGCTGATCGAAGGCCTCAATTCCAACTTCTCGATCTACGACGCCGACGATTCCCGCCGCCTGCTGCAGATGATCGGGCGCGACATGGGGCTCGACATCAAGCGCTACTCGCCGCGGCTGCTGGCCAACGCCATCTCCAACCTGAAGAACGAGCTGATCGACCCCGCGGAGGCGGTGGCGAAACTGACGGACGACTCCGACGATCTGACGCGCACCGTGGCGTCCGTGTACGGCGAATACCAGCGGCGGCTGCGCGCGGCCAACGCCCTGGACTTCGACGACCTGATCGGCGAGACCGTCGCGGTGCTGCGGGCCTTCCCGCAGATCGCCCAGCACTACCGGAGGCGGTTCCGGCATGTCCTGGTCGACGAGTATCAGGACACCAACCATGCGCAATACGTGCTGGTGCGGGAATTGGTCGGTCATGACGCCACGGGGTCGCCCGACGATGTGCCGCCGGCCGAATTGTGCGTGGTGGGTGACGCCGATCAGTCGATCTATGCGTTCCGCGGCGCCACCATCCGCAACATCGAGGACTTCGAGCGTGACTACCCGGACGCGATAACCATTCTGCTGGAACAGAATTACCGCTCCACGCAGAACATCTTGTCGGCGGCCAACTCGGTGATCGCGCGCAACTCCGGGCGCAGGGACAAACGGCTGTGGACCGACGCCGGCGCCGGCGAATTGATCGTCGGCTACGTCGCCGACAACGAGCATGACGAGGCCCGGTTTGTGGCCGAGGAGATCGATGCGCTCGCCGACCGTGGTGAGATCACCTATAACGACGTGGCCGTGTTCTATCGCACCAACAACTCGTCTCGGTCGTTCGAAGAGGTGTTCATCCGCGCGGGCATCCCCTACAAAGTCGTTGGGGGAGTGCGGTTTTACGAGCGCAAAGAGATTCGTGACATCGTCGCGTATCTGCGGGTGCTGGACAACCCCGGCGACGCGGTCAGCATGCGGCGCATCCTCAACACCCCGCGCCGGGGCATCGGGGACCGGGCCGAGGCGTGCGTGGCGGTGTACGCGGAGAACACCGGCGCGAGTTTCACCGACGCGCTGGTGGCCGCGGCCGAAGGCAAAGTGCCGATGCTCAATTCGCGCGCGGAGAAGGCGATCGCCGGTTTCGTCGAGCTGCTCGACGAGCTCAGGGGCCGGCTCGACGAGGATCTCGGCGACCTGGTCGAGTCGGTGCTCGAACGTACCGGATACCGGCGTGAGCTGGAATCCTCCACCGATCCGCAGGATCTGGCCCGTTTGGACAACCTCAACGAACTCGTCAGTGTGGCACACGAATTCAGCACCGACCGGGCAAACGCCGCCGCGCTGGGCGAGTCGCTGCAGGCCCCGGAGGACGAAGACGTGCCGGACACCGGCGTGCTCGCGGAATTCCTGGAGCGCGTCTCGCTGGTTTCCGACAGCGACGAGATCCCCGAGAACGACGCCGGCATGGTCACTTTGATGACGCTGCACACCGCGAAGGGGCTGGAGTTCCCGGTGGTGTTCGTCACCGGTTGGGAGGACGGCATGTTCCCGCACATGCGGGCGCTGGACGACCCGATGGAACTGTCCGAAGAGCGGCGCCTGGCCTACGTCGGCATCACCCGCGCCCGGCAGCGGCTGTATCTCAGCAGGGCCATCGTGAGGTCCTCCTGGGGGCAGCCGATGCTCAACCCGGAATCGCGCTTCCTGCGGGAGGTTCCGCAGGAACTCATCGAGTGGCGGCGCACCGCGCCGACCCCGTCGTTCAGCGCGCCGGTGAGCGGCGCCGGCCGGTTCGGTGCGCCGCGCGCGGCCCCGACCCGCTCGGGCGCGGGAAAGCGCCCGTTGCTGGTGCTCGAGCCCGGCGACCGGGTGACTCACGACAAGTACGGGCTCGGCCGCGTCGAAGAGGTCTCCGGCGTCGGCGAGTCGGCCATGTCTCTCATCGACTTCGGCAGCGCCGGACGGGTGAAGCTGATGCACAACCACGCCCCGATCAGCAAGCTCTGACCGCGTGGCGGCTGCGGACCATTAGGCGACTCGGGATTTTGATATCGCTGGTGATATCGGATGTGAAAGCCGCCTACTAATTGGCCGCCGGGTCGGCGCCCGCTTCGGCGCGGGTCAGGCGTCCAGCCAGCGTTTGGTCCGCGGGTGCATCGCCAGCACCACACTGGCGATCGGCAGCAGCGGCAGCAGGTGCACTATCCACGCGACGCGCGCACCGGCGATGAACACACCAAGGTAGGTCAGCACCGCGACCACGGCCCCGACCACGATGAGGTAGCGCCCAAAAGGCCGGCGCTGCAGCAACATGACCACGCCGGACACGGTGGTTATGGCGAACACCAGGGTCAGAAACGCGACGGCGATGCAAAACAAGCGGTCGGTCCGCCACCAGCCTGCGATCAGGTCGGTCGCCACCACCGACGTGGCCCACCCACTGATGATGCTGACAGCGCAGGCCGCGACGGCCGTCCGGCCGCTCGACTCACCCAACGTGGCCGGGCGTCCCGCGCGAGCGGCGCCCGGGTAGGGCGGTGGCTGCGGAGCGATGAGGCTGGTCGGGGATTCCGGTGCGATGGGGACCGGTCCAGTGGGTGCGCGGCGGATGATCCGCGTCTTGGAGTCCGACGGCGACGTGGACTCGTGCGGCTGCGGACCGGGAGATGGTTGATTCGGCGCGGTCACCTCAACCAGCGTAGTTACCGACCATAAGACCCCGCTTAGCCAGCCACGGAACGGGGTCGATCCGTTCGGTGCCGCCCTGGAGCACCTCGAAATGCAGGTGCGGGCCGGTGGAATTACCGCGGTTGCCCATGGTGGCGATCTGGTCGCCGGCCATCACGCGCTGGCCGACGCTGACCAGCGTCGTGTTGACGTGGCCGTAGAGCGTGACCGTGCCGTCGGCGTGGCGGAGCTTGACCAACGCCCCATAGCCGGCGGCCGGCCCGGAGTCGATGACGACACCGTCGGACACCGCGTAGATCGGTGTGCCGATCGAGTTGGCCAGGTCGATGCCGGCATGCAGCACCCCCCAGCGGTAACCGAAGTTCGAGGTGAAGATGCCCTT
This sequence comes from Mycobacterium sp. E1386, assembly GCF_001672745.1. Taxonomy (NCBI): domain Bacteria; kingdom Bacillati; phylum Actinomycetota; class Actinomycetes; order Mycobacteriales; family Mycobacteriaceae; genus Mycobacterium; species Mycobacterium sp. E1386. The sequence goes on along the minus strand of NZ_LZKH01000056.1, from coordinate 11,630 downwards.
CGTCGGCATCACGTAGAGCGGCTGCTGCAGTCGCGCCTCGCGCTGGGCGCGATCGTTGGCGTAGGCGACGCCCTTGGCGAACTCCTGGTTGTGCAGGGCCGCGGTCGCCGCCGGCTCGAGCGCGACCACCTGGGGGCCGCGAACGGTGTTGGCGCCACCCGATCCGCCGGTGAGCGCCGACGCGTTCGCGGTCAGCACGGCCTCGGTCTTGGGGGTGTCGGCATGGCTGGTGGCGGTGTGGGCCGCCGCGGCGGCCGCGCCGGCTGCCATCGCCGAGATCAGCAGGCGGCCCCGGGCGGCGCTGGTCGGTTCCTTGCGATGCTGCCCGCCGCGTCGTGCGACACCGACGACGTCGTGCGCGCGACCGACGCGGAGCTCGGCCGCGGACCTGACGACCACCCGCGGTAGCACCTCGGTGACCGGGGCGTCCAGCCACAGCGGGGCCGGGTCGTCGGCGTCGTTCAGGTCGTCGAGTTCGGGGGCCAGCAAGACCTGGGCTTCGTTGTCGAATGTCGAGTCGTTGCTGTAGTCAAGTTCGCCGAGGTCTTTGGCGTCGTCGCGCCAATCCAGATCGTCGAAGTCGAAGCCGTCGAGCGGGAGGATCTCGGTGACTTCGTTGCGATGGGGCTCAATCCCTCGGCCGCCGGCCGCGCGACCAACCCGCACCACACCTGCTGTTTCAGCAGTAGAAGGAGCCAAACGATGCTGGGGCAAGCTGAAATGTCCTCGTATCGTGACCATACCGTTATCTGGACCCTAGGACGGTATCCGCTGACGTGCGGAGCTGGCAACCTCGTCGCGCAATCCAAGTGAAATTGTGATTTGGGTCACGAACCGGGTACGCCGGGATCCCGTGAGCTGTGCCACATCGCCGGACGCGCCGGTTAAGGCCGGTAGGAGGGTCGATACAGTTCGTCCGTGCGAGTTGCCGAACGCGGCACCGCCCATCAAGAGGCCTAGTAGTTGAGTCGAGCGAAGACAGAGAGTCCATGGACCTTTTCGAGTATCAAGCAAAAGAATTGTTCGCCAAGCACAACGTACCGACTACGCCGGGGCGGGTGACCGACACCGCCGAGGGCGCTCGGGAGATCGCCACCGAAATCGGCCGCCCGGTGATGGTCAAGGCGCAGGTGAAGGTCGGTGGCCGCGGCAAGGCCGGTGGCGTCAAATACGCGGCGACGCCCGAGGACGCCTACGAGCACGCCAAGAACATCCTCGGCCTCGACATCAAGGGTCACGTCGTCAAGAAGCTGCTGGTCGCCGAGGCCAGCGACATCGCCGAGGAGTACTACATCTCCTTCCTGCTGGATCGGGCCAACCGGACCTACCTGGCCATGTGCTCGGTCGAGGGCGGCATGGAAATCGAGGAGGTCGCCGCCACCAAGCCCGAGCGGCTGGCCAAGGTTCCGGTGGACGCCGTCGACGGGGTCGACCTGGAGACCGCGCGTTCCATCGCCGAGCAGGGCCACTTGCCGGCCGAGGTGCTCGACGCGGCCGCGGTGACCATCAACAAGCTGTGGGAGCTCTTCGTCGCCGAGGACGCCACGCTGGTCGAGGTCAACCCGCTGGTGCGCGACCCGAAAGACCAAATTCTGGCGCTGGACGGCAAGATCACGCTCGACGCGAATGCCGACTTCCGCCACCCCGAGCACGCGGAATTCGAAGACCGCGCCTCCACCGACCCGCTGGAGCTGAAGGCCAAGGAGCACGACCTCAACTACGTGAAGCTGGACGGCGAGGTCGGCATCATCGGTAACGGCGCCGGGCTGGTGATGTCCACGCTCGACGTCGTCGCGTACGCGGGCGAGAAGCACAACGGCGTCAAGCCGGCCAACTTCCTGGACATCGGCGGTGGCGCTTCGGCCGAGGTGATGGCCGCGGGGCTGGACGTCATCCTGAACGACAAGCAGGTCAAGAGCGTCTTCGTGAACGTGTTCGGGGGCATCACCTCGTGCGACGCCGTCGCCAACGGAATCGTGACGGCCCTGAACATGCTCGGTGACGAGGCGAACAAGCCGCTCGTCGTGCGGCTCGACGGCAACAACGTCGACGAGGGCCGCCGCATCTTGGCCCAAGCCAACCACCCGCTGGTGATCCAGGCCGAGACCATGGACGCCGGCGCCGACAAAGCCGCCGAGCTGGCGAACAAGTAAGGGAGCCAAGCAATGTCGATCTTCCTGAATAAGGACTCCAAAGTCATCGTCCAGGGCATCACCGGCGGCGAGGGCACCAAGCACACCGCACTCATGCTCAAGGCCGGCACCCAGGTGGTGGGCGGGGTGAACGCCCGCAAGGCGGGCACCACCGTCTCGCACGTCGACCCCGTCGGCAAGGACGTCGAACTCCCGGTGTTCGGCACGGTCGCGGAAGCGATCAAGGAGACCGGCGCCAACGTGTCCGTCGTCTTCGTGCCGCCGAAATTCGCCAAGGACGCGATCATCGAGGCCATCGACGCCGAGATCCCGCTGCTGGTCGTCATCACCGAGGGAATTCCGGTGCAGGACACCGCATACGCGTGGGCCTACAACCTGGACAAGGGTCACAAGACGCGCATCATCGGGCCGAACTGTCCCGGGATCATCACCCCGGGCGAGGCGCTGGCCGGCATCACCCCCGCGAACATCAGCGGCCCCGGGCCCGTCGGGCTGGTGTCCAAGTCCGGCACGCTGACCTACCAAATGATGTACGAGCTCCGCGATTTCGGGTTCTCCACCTCGATCGGCATCGGCGGGGACCCGGTCATCGGCACCACCCACATCGACGCCATCGAGGCCTTCGAGAAGGACCCTGACACCAAGGTCATCGTGATGATCGGTGAGATCGGTGGCGACGCGGAGGAGCGCGCGGCCGACTACATCAAGGCCAACGTCTCGAAGCCGGTCGTCGGCTACGTCGCGGGGTTCACTGCGCCCGAAGGCAAGACGATGGGCCACGCGGGCGCCATCGTGTCCGGCTCGTCGGGCACCGCGGCCGCCAAGAAGGAGGCCTTGGAGGCGGCCGGCGTCAAGGTGGGCAAGACGCCGTCGGAGACCGCGGCGCTGGCCAGGGAGATCCTGCAGAGCCTGTAGTCCGCGAGCGCGGCGCAAGCTGCGAGGCCCCCCGATTAGGTCGGGAGACGGACCTGCGGTAGATAGTTGGTCTATGAATCTCGACCCGAACACCCCCGTCGTCGTCGGTGTGGGGCAGGCCGCCGAACGCGTCGACGACCCGAACTACCGCGCGATGTCGCCGGTCGAGCTGGCCGCCGCGGCGGCCCGGGCCGCCGTCGACGACTGCGGTGGCGAGGATGTCGCCGCGGCCATCGACACCGTGGCCGGCGTCCGGCAGTTCGAGATCTCGGGCTTTATCAACGCCCCGCTCGGGCGGTCGAACAACTACCCCCGGTCCGTGACCAACCGCATCGGTGCCTCGCCCGCCCGCGCGATCCTCGAAATCGTTGGGGGACAGGGGCCGCAGCACCTGATCAGCGAGCTGGCGGGGGAGATCGCGGCGGGCCGCTCGCAGGTCGCGATGGTGTTCGGGTCGGACGCCACCTCGACGTTGCGCTACTTCGCGAAAGCGGAAGCCAAGCCGGACTTCACCGAGACGGTCGACGGTGATCTGGAGGACCGCGGGCAGGGCATCGAGAAGCTGGTCTCGCGCTACACCGTCAGCCACGGGCTGACCAGCGCGCCGATCCAGTACGCGTTGCTGGAGAACGCCCGGCGCGCCGGGACGGGGCTCGGACCGGTCGAATACCGGCGGCGGATGGGCGAGCTGTTCGCGCCGTTCACGAAGATCGCGGCCAGCAATCCGTTCGCCGCCGCACCGGTGGAGCGCACGGTCGATGAGCTGATCACCGTGACCGAGCGCAACCGGATGATCGCGGAGCCCTACCCACGGCTGATGGTCGCCCGCGACCAGGTGAACCAGGGCGCTGCCGCGCTACTGATGTCGGTCGAGGCGGCGCGCCGCCTCGGAGTGCCCGAGGAGAACTGGGTCTATCTGCACGGCCACGCCGATCTCGAGGAACAGGCGCTGCTCGAGCGCCCCGATCTCGGGCATGCGCCGTCGCACGTGTTGGCCGTGCGCGAGGCGCTGGCCATGGCCGGCATCGGCATCGACGATGTGGCCACCTTCGATCTGTACAGCTGCTTTCCGGTGCCGGTGTTCAACATCTGCGACGGCATGGGCGTCGCGCCCGACGATCCGCGCGGCCTGACCCTAACCGGCGGGCTGCCGTTCTTCGGCGGCGCCGGCAACAATTACTCGATGCATGCCGTCGCCGAGACCGTCGCGCAAATGCGAAGCACACCAGGTGAATTCGGTCTCGTGGGCGCCAACGGCGGCATCCTGAGCAAGTACTCGGTCGGCGTGTACTCCACCGCTCCGGCGGAGTGGAAGCCCGATCGCAGCGCCCAGGCGCAGGCGCAGGTCGCCGGCTGGCCGACCGTGCCGGTGACCGAGCATGCCGACGGCGTCGGCACCGTCGAGACCTACACGGTGCGGCGCGACGACGGCCGCCCGACCGGGATCATCGTCGGCCGGCTCGACGACGGCAGCCGGTTCCTGTCCACCACCGAGGACGACGACTTGGTCGCGCTGCTCATCGACGGCGACCCGCTCGGGCACTCGGTGCGGGTGGGCTCCTTCGACTACGGCAACCGCTGCACGCCGGCGTGACGGCCCGGTTCTTCCGCGACACATAAACCACGCACGCGACACGCCGCAGGTGGCCGCCGTGGTTTATGTCTCGCGGATCGAGAAGCTAGACGAGGGCGGCCAGCTTGCCGGCCAGCCGCTCGACGTAGGCGGCGATCTCGTCCTCGGATCGATCCGGGAGGCCGAACAGCACCTCGGTCACCCCGAGTTCGGCCCACTTGGCGAGCTTCTCGGGAATCGGCTTGAAGTCCAGCGCGACGATCTGCGGGGCGCCGTCGCGGCCGGCAGCCGCCCAGGTGTCCTGCAGCAACTTCACCGGCTCGTCGATGTCGAAGTCGCGCGGGGTGGTGATCCAGCCGTCGGCGCTGCGGGCGATCCACTTGAAGTTCTTCTCGTTACCGGCCGCCCCGACCAGCACGGGAATGTGCGGCTGCACGGGCTTGGGCCACGCCCAGCTGGGCCCGAACTTGACGAACTCGCCGTCGTAGGCCGCTTCCTCCTTGGTCCACAGCTCCCGCATGGCTTCGATGTATTCGCGCAGCATGGTGCGGCGCCGCCCGGGCGGCACGCCGTGATCGGCGAGCTCGTCGGTGTTCCACCCGAACCCGACGCCGAGGCTGACGCGTCCGGCAGACAAATGGTCGAGGGTGGCAATGCTTTTCGCCAGCGTGATCGGGTCGTGTTCGACGGGCAGCGCCACCGCGGTGGACAGCCGCACCCGTGACGTGACGGCGCACGCCGCGCCCAGGCTTACCCATGGGTCTAGCGTCCGCATGTAGCGGTCGTCGGGCAGCGACGCGTCGCCCGTCGTCGGGTGCGCCGCCTCGCGCTTGATCGGGATGTGAGTGTGTTCTGGCACGTAGAAGGTCGTGAAGCCGTGTTCGTCGGCAAGCTTCGCGGCCGACGCCGGAGAGATGCCACGGTCGCTGGTAAAAAGCACAAGCCCGTAATCCATGGAGAGAATTAGAACGTGTTCTACCTGCGCTGAGCAAGCCGCCGCCGTGGCGGCACGGATCGGCGTCCAAGCCGGTGGCCACGGCACCGGCGTTCCGAAGTGCGCTAGCGTGGTTGATCGATCGCGTCGCAACGCAACCGCCGGGCACGGCGTTTATGGAACGGCGCGCCCGCAAGCACAGCGTCGCGACGCAACTGTGGCGCCCGCAGAGGCACTTCAAGGCACTGGAAGCAACAGGAGGAGCCATGACCTACTCGCCCGGTAGCCCCGGATATCAGCCCGCATCACCCGGGGGCTCCTACTCAGGTGGCACGCCGTCGTTCACCAAGGACGACGACGGCGCGACCAAGCTCCCGCTCTACCTGAACATCGCGGTGGTCGTGCTCGGCCTGGCGGTGTATCTGCTGAACTTCGGGCCGACGTTCACCATCGGCTCCGACCTCGGCCCGGGCGTCGGCGGACGCGCCGGCGACGCGGGTACGGCGGTGATCGTCGCGGTGCTGGCCGCGCTGCTCGCGGGGCTGAGCCTGCTGCCCAAGGGCAAGAGCTACACCGGAGTCGTCGCGGTCATCGCGGTCCTCGGTGCGCTGCTGGCCATCACCGAGACGATCAACCTCCCGGCCGGCGTCGCGATCGGCTGGGCGATGTGGCCCCTGGTCGCGTGCAGCGTGCTCCAGGCGATCGCCGCCGTCGTGGTCGTCCTGCTGGAGGCGGGCGTCATCAAGGCGCCGGCGCCGCGGCCCAAGTACGACCCCTACGCCCAGTACGGCCAATACGGCCAGTACGGGCAGTACGGCCAGCAGCCCTACTACGGCCAGCCCGGCCAGCAGCAGCCGCAGCACCCCGGATACGGGTCGCAGTACGGCGGCTACCCCGCCAGCCAGGCCCCGACCCAAAGCGCGGTTCCCACCGGCGGTTTCGGTGCCCAGCCGCAATCCGGGCCCCAGGCGGCCGCGCAGCAAGGACCGTCCACGCCGCCCACCGGTTTCCCCAGCTTCAGCCCGCCGCCCGCGGCCGGCTCGGGCTCCGAGGGCTCGGCGCCCAACTACTCCAACCAGGGCGGGGGCCAGCCGCCCTACGGCCAGGAGCAGCAGCCGCCCTCGTCGCCGTCTGGTCCAGCACCCTCCTAACCGTGCGCCCTCGCGCCTAGTCGGGACGTACGCCGAAGAGTGAAAAGGGTGTCGGAAGGCGCGGGCAACCGGCCAGCGGGCGCTCGCCAGGCGCGCGACCTCGTCCGCGTCGCGTTCGGCCCGGCGGTGGTGGCCTTGGTCATCATCGCCGCGGTCACGCTGCTGCAGTTGTTGATCGCCAACAGCGACATGACCGGCGCGCTGGGCGCGATCGCCAGCATGTGGCTGGGCGTGCACCAGGTGCCGATCTCGATCGGCGGCCGCGAACTGGGCGTGATGCCGCTGCTGCCGGTGCTGCTCATGATCTGGGCGACCGCGCGCAGCACGGCGCGGGCGACCTCTCCGTATTCCTCCTGGTTGGTCGTCCGCTGGGTGGTCGCGTCGGCGCTGGGCGGTCCCTTGCTGATCGCGGCGATCGCCCTGGCCGTCATCCACGACGCCTCGTCGGTGATCACGGAGCTGCAGACGCCCAGCGCCCTGCGCGCGTTCACCAGCGTCCTCGTCGTGCACACCGTCGGCGCCGCGATCGGTGTGGGGTCCCGGGTGGGGCGAAGGGCGTTGGCGGCGTCGTCGCTGCCGTTTTGGCTGGCCGATGCCCTGCGCGCCGCGTCGGCCGGTGTGCTGGCGTTGCTCGGGCTTTCGGGCTTGGTCACGGCGGCGTCGCTGGTGGTGCATTGGGCGACGATGCAAGACCTCTACGGGATCACCGATTCGATATTCGGGCAGTTCAGCCTCACGGTGCTGTCGATGTTGTACGCGCCCAACGTCATCGTCGGCACCTCGGCGATGGCGGTCGGGTCCAGCGCCCACCTCGGCTTCGCGACGTTCAGTTCGTTCACCGTCTTCGGCGGCGACATTCCGGCCCTGCCGATCCTGGCCGCGGCCCCCCACCCGCCGCTCGGCCCGGTGTGGGTTGCCCTGCTCATCATCGGCGCGTCCTCCGGGGTGGCGGTCGGGCAGCAGTGCGCTCGCCGTGCGCTCCCGCTGATTCCCGCGACGGCCAAGCTTCTGGTCGCCTCCGTCGCGGGGGCGTTGGCGATGTCCCTGCTCGCATACGGCGGCAGCGGCCGGCTGGGAAACTTCGGTGATGTGGGCGTCGACCAGGGCGCCTTGCTCATCGGGGTGTTCTTCTGGTTCTCGGTCGTCGGCGGAATCACCCTGGTGATGAGCGGCGGCGTCCGGGCCCGGCCCCGGCGACCCAAGCCCGCGCCCGCCGCGGCCGAAGAACCGGCGGACTTTGCCGGGGCCTTCGACGAGGCGGACGACGAACCGCCGCCGGATTCCGCCGATCCCGACGAGTTCGCCGCGCCCGACGCGCTGGTCGGCGACGACGCCGAGGCGGTGGGCGACGACCCCACCCCGCCCCCCGACGACGCGCACCCGACCGCGACCGACCGCGAGCCCGGCGAGTAGCTCCCACTAGGCTCTCTGCTTGTGGCCGAACCGCTCCATGTGCCCCCAAGTGCGCCGGCGCGAGTGGTGGTACTGGCATCGGGCACCGGGTCGCTGCTGAGTTCGCTGCTCGACGCCGCCGTCGGCGACTACCCCGCCCGCGTGGTCGCGGTCGGTGCCGATCGCGAGTGTCTAGCCACCGAGATCGCCGCGAGGGCATCGCTGCCGACGTTCACCGCCCGGCTGGGCGATCACCCCGACCGCGCCGCCTGGGATGCGGCCGTCACCGAAGCCACCGCCGCCCACTCGCCCGATCTGGTGGTGTCGGCGGGCTTCATGAAAATACTTGGCCCCCAGTTCCTCTCGCGCTTCTACGGCCGGATCATCAATACCCACCCCGCTTTGTTGCCGGCGTTTCCGGGCGCGCACGGCGTGGCCGACGCGTTGGCCTACGGCGTCAAGGTCACAGGTTGTACGGTGCACCTGGTGGATGCCGGAACGGACACCGGGCCGATCCTGGCGCAGCAATCCGTGCCGGTGCTCGACGGCGACAGCGAAGAGTCCCTGCATGAACGCATCAAGGTCACCGAACGGAAGCTCCTGGTGGACGTGGTGGCCGAGATCGCGACCGGTGGCCTGACCCTGGTCGGAAGAACAGCGACGATCGGACGAAAGGCGACCAAGCGATGACCACCGACGAATGGCCGGAGACGGCGAAAAGGCCGATCCGGCGCGCGTTGATCAGCGTCTACGACAAGACCGGGCTCGTCGAACTCGCCCGCGGGCTGGCCGACGCGGGCGTCGAGATCGTCTCGACCGGGTCGACGGCGAAGACCATTGCCGAAAAAGGGATCCCGGTCACGCGGGTGGAGGAGCTGACCGGCTTTCCCGAGGTGCTCGACGGGCGGGTCAAGACGTTGCATCCGCGGGTGCATGCCGGCCTGCTGGCCGATCTCCGCAAACCCGAGCACGCCGCCGCGCTCGAGGAACTCGGCGTCGCCGCCTTCGAACTCGTCGTCGTCAACCTCTACCCGTTCAGCGAGACCGTCGACTCCGGCGCCAGCATCGACGAATGCGTCGAGCAGATCGACATCGGCGGGCCGTCGATGGTCCGCGCGGCAGCGAAAAACCATCCCAGCGTGGCGGTGATCACCGACCCGCGCGGCTATGACGGCGTACTCGCCGCGGTGCGGCACGGCGGCTTTACCCTCGCCGAGCGCAAAAAGCTGGCGGCGCTGGCGTTTCAGCACACCGCCGAATACGACATCGCCGTCGCGGGCTGGATGGAGTCGACGTTGGCGCCCGAGCACCCGCCGACGGCGTTCCCCAAGTGGCTGGGGCGCAGCTGGAGCCGCTCGACGATGCTGCGTTATGGCGAGAACCCGCACCAGCAGGCGGCGCTCTACAGCGACCCCGCCGCCTGGCCGGGGTTGGCGCAAGCCGAGCAGCTGCACGGAAAAGAGATGTCGTACAACAACTTCACCGACGCGGACGCGGCCTGGCGGGCCGCCTTCGACCACGAACAGACCTGCGTCGCAATCATCAAGCACGCCAACCCCTGTGGGATCGCCATCTCGTCGGAATCGGTGGCCGACGCGCACCGCAAGGCCCACGAATGCGATCCGCTGAGCGCCTTCGGCGGCGTCATCGCGGCCAACACCGAAGTCAGCGTCGAGATGGCCGAGTATGTGAGCACCATCTTCACCGAGGTCATCATCGCGCCGGCCTACGCGCCGGAGGCTTTGGAAGCCTTGACGCGCAAGAAGAACATCCGGGTGCTGGTGGCCTCCGAGCCGCTGACCGGCGGCACCGAGCTGCGGCCGATCAGCGGTGGGCTGCTGGTGCAGCAACGTGACGAGCTCGACGCGCACGGTGACAACCCGGCGAACTGGACTCTGGCGACGGGATCACCGGCCGATCCCGCCACGCTGACCGATCTGGTCTTCGCGTGGCGGGCGTGCCGGGCGGTCAAGTCGAACGCCATCGTGATCGCCGGCGGCGGCGCGACCATCGGCGTCGGGATGGGACAGGTGAACCGGGTGGACGCCGCCCGGCTGGCCGTCGAACGAGGCGGCGATCGAGTTCGCGGCGCGGTCGCGGCCTCGGACGCGTTCTTTCCGTTCCCCGACGGACTCGAGACGCTGACCGCCGCCGGGGTGAAAGCGATCGTGCACCCGGGCGGGTCGGTGCGTGACGACGAGGTGACCGCGGCGGCGGCCAGCGCCGGCGTCACCTTGTACCTCACCGGGGCCCGCCACTTCGCTCACTGAACGCTCAGCGCGTGGGGCCGGTGGGCAACGCGTAGCGTGGAGTGGTGCCATCACCCAGCAATCTGCCCCGCACCGTCGGCGAGCTGCGTGCCGCCGGCCATCGTGAACGGGGAGTCAAACAGGAAATTCGGGAAAACCTGCTGACGCGGCTCGCCGACGGCGCGGAAGGTGAAGCTGTCTGGCCGGGGATCCTGGGTTTCGAGGACACCGTCCTGCCCCAACTGGAGCGGGCGCTCATCGCCGGGCATGACTTCGTGCTCCTCGGCGAACGTGGCCAGGGCAAGACCCGGCTGCTGCGCGCGCTGACCGGGCTGCTCGACGAGTGGACGCCGGTGATCGCCGGCGCGGAACTGGGCGAGCATCCCTACTCGCCGATCACGCCGGAGTCGATCCGCAAGGCCGCCACTCTGGGCGACGACCTGCCGATCGAATGGAAGCACCGCAGCGAGCGCTACACCGAGAAGCTGGCGACGCCCGACACCAGCGTCGCGGACCTGGTCGGCGACATCGACCCGATCAAGGTTGCCGAGGGTCGCAGCCTCGGGGACCCGGAAACCATTGCCTACGGCCTGATCCCCCGCGCACACCGCGGGATCGTCGCGGTCAACGAGCTTCCCGACCTCGCCGAGCGCATCCAGGTGTCGATGCTCAACGTGATGGAGGAGCGCGACATTCAGGTCCGCGGCTACACGCTGCGCCTGCCGCTGGACGTGTTGGTGGTCGCCAGCGCCAACCCCGAGGACTACACCAACCGCGGCCGCATCATCACCCCGCTCAAAGACCGGTTCGGTGCGGAGATCCGCACCCACTACCCGCTGGAGCTCGAGGCGGAGGTTGGCGTCATCGTGCAGGAGGCGCACCTGTCCGCGCAGGTGCCCGACTACCTGATGCAGGTGATCGCCCGGTTCGCCCGGTACCTGCGGGAGTCCAACTCCGTCGACCAACGCTCCGGGGTGTCGGCGCGGTTCGCGATCGCCGCGGCCGAAACCGTGGCGGCGGCCGCCCGGCACCGCGGCGCGGTGTCGGCCGTCGCGCGGCGCAGCAGGTGTTCGAGCACGGCCTGTTCGCGGCCTTCCTCACCGGACTCGAATTCCAGCTTGCCGCGCAGGACGTCGATCACGGTGCCGAGGTCGACCACGCGGGCCACCGGATCGGTCTCGCCAAGCACCGCGCCGCGGTGCCGGGCGGCCGCCGCCACGGTTTCGGCCGCGGCGATCGCGAACCGCGCCGACACCCCGGAGC
>NZ_LZKH01000055.1:0-19171 GCF_001672745.1 Mycobacterium sp. E1386 | reverse complement strand
GCCCCGACACCTACTTCGACTCCGGCGGCATCCATGTCGACTTCGCCGACCCGTACTGCCCCACGTTGCGCGCCGCGGTCACCGCCCTACCCAATGTGGTCGACGGCGGCACCATGGTGGTGATCCAGGGGCCGCGGTTCTCCACGCGTGCGGAAAGCCAGTGGTTCGCATCCGCCGGGTTCGCTCTCGTCAACATGACCGGCTACCCGGAGGCGGTGCTCGCCCGGGAACTTGAAATGTGCTATGCGGCAATCGCCTTGGTGACCGACCTGGACGCCGGTGTCGCGGTCGGCGAGGGCGTGACGACCGTCCAGGTGTTCGCCGAATTCGAGAAGAACATCGGGCCGTTCAAGGAGTTGGTTCGCGAGGCGATCGGCCGGGTCGCAGACGAACGCAACTGCACGCACTGCCTGCCGCACACCGGCGTCACGCTGCCCCTCGAGCTGCCATGAGGGTATTGCTAACGGGGGCCGCCGGTTTCATCGGTTCGCGGGTGGACGCGGCGCTGCGGGCGGCGGGACACGACGTGGTCGGCGTCGACGTGCTGCTGCCGGCGGCGCACGGCCCGAATCCGGTGCTGCCGCAGGGATGTCACCGGGTCGACGTCCGCGACGCCGACGCGCTGGCGCCCCTGCTGGACGGGGTGGACCTGGTCTGCCATCAGGCGGCGATGGTCGGTGCGGGCGTGGACGCCGCCGACGCCCCCGCCTACGGCGGCCACAACGATTTCGCCACCACGGTCCTGCTGGCGCAGATGTTCGCCTCCGGGGTACGGCGCCTGGTGCTGGCGTCGTCGATGGTGGTGTACGGCCAGGGCCGTTACCACTGCGGGCAGCACGGCCACGTCGACCCGTTGCCGCGGCGGCGCGCGGACCTCGACGCCGGAAGCTTCGAACACCGCTGCCCGATCGGGGGCGAGGAACTGCAGTGGCGCCTCGTCGACGAGGACGCCGCGCTGCGGCCGCGCAGCCTGTACGCCGCCAGCAAGACCGCGCAGGAGCACTACGCGCTGGCGTGGTCGGAGGCGACAGGCGGTTCGGTGGTGGCGTTGCGTTACCACAACGTCTACGGCCCCGGGATGCCGCGCGACACCCCGTATTCCGGGGTGGCGGCCATCTTCCGATCGTTGGTCGAAAGGGGCGAGCCCCCAAGGGTTTTCGAGGACGGCGGCCAGATGCGGGACTTCGTCCACGTCGACGACGTGGCCGCGGCCAACCTCGCGGCCACCCAGGAGATCGACGGATTCACCGCGGTCAACGTCTGTTCGGGGCGGCCCGTCTCCATCCTGGAGGTGGCCGGCGCCCTGTGCGACGCGCGCGGCGGTGCACTCTCGCCCGTGATCACCGGCCAGTACCGCAGCGGCGACGTGCGCCACATCGTCGCCGATCCGTCCCGGGCGGCCGAGGTGCTCGGCTTCCGCGCGGCGATCGACCCGGCCGAGGGCCTGCGCGAGTTCGCATTCGCCCCGCTGCGCTGAGCGTCCTACGCCTGCGGCGGCCGGTAGATCTTCGGTTTCTGGACGGGAATCTGTCGGGTCGCGGAGTCGTCGCCGCGGAACAGCCGCGGGCCGGTGGAGATCCGGGTGGTGGGCGCGGCCGACGGCGGGGCGGCGTGGCCCACCGGGACCCGCGCCCTCGGCGCGGCCGGAGCGCCGCTCGCCTGCCCGGCGGGCTTGGGGACGGCGCGGCGCCGGCGCGCGCGCCGGCCGCGCAGCTGCCCGGTGACGATGGCGGCCCCCAGGATGCACAAAGCGAGGCCGCACAGCGTCACATCGAACGTGCTGGTGATCTGCTGGGCGAGGTTGTTGCCGTACACCGGGTGTTGCGCGGGGGAATTGGGTGAATCCGCGAACCGCGGCGCCAGCACCACGCCCACGACGACGCGGGCCACGCTGAGCGTGGCGACCAGCCCGCACAGCGACGAGATGAGTCGCGCCGAGCGGGCGGCGTCGCGCAGGTTGATGCGCAGCCAGATCGCCAGGACCGCGGTAGCCAGATCGAATGCGGCCAGCACCATGCTGTCGTACCGGGAGAAGGGGTAATTCAGGCTCACGGACACGAACAGGTCGGTCAACCGCATCAGCATCGAGCCCAAGCCCCATACGGCGATGAGCAGCAAGCCATTTCGGGCCGCGACCCGCCACGCACTCTCCTCGGCCCCGGTCGTGTTGCGGTGACCGAACAGGGTTTGCGGAGCGAACATCGCGGCGGCCGCCGCCCACGCCAAATAGCCCTCGAAGCCCACCCCGGCGGTCGACGTGTTCTGCGCGATGCCGTGGAACGCGTCGACGTCCCGCCCCAGGGGCAGGATCCACACCAGGATCCCGGCGACCAGCGTCGACGCGCCGAGCGCGACCGTGGCCAGCCGGCCGGCCCTGGTGCTGCGCAGCAACCACCTGGCGGCGACCAGCACGGCGACCAGCGCCACCATGCCGTACACCACGGCCGTCACGATGACCGCCACGTTCTGCTTGCCGAACGCGCCGGCGCCGCCGGTGTTCTGCAGCGCGTAGCGAACCCGCCAGTACAGGTTGATGCCAAAGCTGAGCGCCGCCAACGCCATCGACGCGTAGCCGATGAGCCGGGCCGACCGCAGCCAGCCGGTGTGCTCGTCGCCCTCGGGGACCGGTCCCGTGTGGGCGCCGGCGGGCACCGCTTGCGCGCTCAGCATGCTGCCGGCGATTCCCACCCACGCCCCCGGTCCCACTCCGCCCGGCACGTTCACCGTGCCACCGAACCGGACCGTCTCGAACGCGTCGAAGACCACGAATCCCAGCACCAGCAGCGCGTAGGGGACGTTGAGCCCCAAGCGAAGCCGCCCCGCCCGCATGGGGTTGAACCGCGCGCCGGAGGACCTCCAGGAACCGGCCACGGCGACGGCGATGACCGACAGCGCGGTCACGGCGAGCAACACCGCGAAGAGGCTCGGGCTGCTGCCGGGAATCCCGACGCCGAAGTACAGGTTCCACGGCAGGAACAGCGCGACGACGAGCAGCGCGATCGCGCTCAGGTCGCTGGTGATGTGCCGGCGCCGCGTCGTTGCCGTCCCCGCCGCCGGCGGAGCGCCGGTGGCCGGCCGGATGATGCGAGCGGTTTGCTGCGCCTGTACGGGATCGATGGGGCCGGTGGGTGCGTCGTCACTGCTCTGGCTCACCACATATTCTCCGTTCGGACGCCCTCGCAGATTCCCCCGCGACCGTCCTGTCGTTCGAGAAGCTGGTTACGCTGCGCTATAGGCAAACCTTGTCGCCCGAATAACGGATACTGCCAACGGTATCGCAAGTGTAATGATGCCGGGACATTGCTGGTCGTGGGGTAGCCAGCCGAAGGAGAACCGGGATGGACGTCGTGTTGGGGGTCGCGGTCACGGGCCCCGTTGCCCGCTTGGCGCTTGTCGGGCCGGGCGCGGACGTGATCGACCAATCCGTCGTCGACCTGGAGGAGAACCCGGTCGGAAGACTCACCGAGACGGTGGTCGGCACCAATCGCCTTCTGGCGGACGAGAACCATCGGCTGGTCGGCACCCGAGTGTGCTGGGGCGACGAGCCGCGGGCCGCCCAGCTGCGGCAGGCGCTGGAAGATTCCGGCGTTTCCAACGTCGCGTTGCTCTCCGACTCGCAGGCGGTGGCCGCACTGATGCGCGCGGCCGGCCGCCCCGGAGCCGCCGCGCTGGTGCTGAACGACGCGACGGCGACGCTGTCGGTGCCCAGTTCGCCCGATGACGAGAACGCACCGCCGACCGTGCTGGCCAAGGAGGCGGTCGCCGGCGACGCGACCGCGACGTTCAACACGATGATGGCCCAACTCAGCGCGCGGCCGGACGCCCCGGGGGACGTGTATCTGGTGGGCGCTTCGCCCGAGCTGACTCAGGTCGCCGACCAGCTCCGCGATGCGTCGACCATGCGGGTGCAGGTCGCCGAGGACCCGTCCTTCGCGCTCGCCCGTGGCGCGGCCATCGCCGCAGCGTCCGCAGCCGCCCTGGCGGGTGGGGACGCCACCGCGATGGCGCCGGCCGTGGGACTCACCGGCGACGAGACCGCGATGGCGCCCGGGCTCACCGGTGACGAGACGACGTTCGTGGCCCCGCCAGACGTGGAGGAACCACAGCTGGCGTACTCGATGACCGAGGATGCCGAGCCGTTCGCCGGTGACGAATACGGTCCCGAATACGACGAATTCGACGACTTCGACGAGACCACGGCCATCCCCTCGCGGCTGAGCCGCCGGTCCTTGGTGCTGGGCAACGCCGTGATCGCCTTCGCGGTCATCGGTTTCGCGTCGCTGGCCGCCGCGGTGGCCATTGCGGTCCGTCCCACCGCGAGTCAACAGCCGGTGGTGGGGCACCAGAACGCCGCCCCGGGCAAGTTCATGCCGTTGTTGCCGACCCAGCAGCAGGCGCCGGTGCCACCGCCCCCGGTTGATCAGCCCAACGCGGGCTTCCAGGGCGGCGTCATCCCGGACGCCAACGGTCTTCTTCCGGCACAGGGCGGGGGCGGGCCTGCCGTCCCCGCCGCGCCGGTGTCGCCCGATACTCCGGGCGTCGTGCCCAACCCGAATCCCGCTGCGCCCGTTCCGGTCCCGGTCATCGTTCCGGTCCCGATATATCCGCCATACAACCCGCCGACGTTCACGACGCCGACGACCACGCCCATAACGACCACGACGACGCCCACGACCGCGTCGACGACACCCCCGACCACGACGACACCCAGCACGACGACGGAGCCGTCCACCACCACGACGGAACCGTCCACCACACCGCCGACGACAACGACACCGCCGGTGACCACGACCACCCCGCCGCCGAGCTCGAAGGAGCCGTACACCTCGACGCAACCGCCTACGACAGCCGCGCCGCCGCCCAGCACGCACGAAACGACGGTGGCGCCGCACACGCAGGCCCCGCAAACGCAGGCCCCACAAACGCAGGCACCGCAAACGCTCGCCCCGCAGCAGCCACGCAGCCATCGCGGGTTCTGAGGCGTCCATGCCCGACGCCGTCACGGTGGTGCTGCCCTGTCTCAACGAGGAGGAGTCGCTGCCCGCGGTGCTGGCGGCCATCCCCGCCGGATACCGGGCGCTGGTCGTCGACAACAACAGCACCGACGACACCGCCGGAGTCGCGCGGCGGCACGGCGCCGAGGTCGTGGTCGAGCCGCGGGCCGGGTACGGCTCGGCGGTGCACGCGGGCGTGGTGGCCGCGCGGACGCCGATCGTGGCGGTGATCGACGCCGACGGCTCGATGGACGCGGGGGAGTTGCCGCGGCTGGTCGCCGCGCTCGAGCAGGGTGCCGATCTGGTGATCGGACGGCGCCGGCCGGTAGCCGGATTGCATTGGCCGTGGGTGGCCCGCGTCGGCACCGTGGTGATGAGCTGGCGGCTGCGCACACGCCACGGATTGCCGGTGCACGACATCGCGCCGATGCGGGTGGCCCGGCGCGAGGCGCTGCTGAATCTCGGTGTCGCCGACCGGCGTTCGGGTTACCCGCTGGAGCTGCTGGTCCGGGCTGCGGCCGCCGGCTGGCGCGTGGTCGAACTCGACGTCAGCTACGGTCCCCGCACCGGCGGCAAGTCGAAGGTCAGCGGCTCGCTGCGGGGGAGCATCACCGCGATCCTCGACTTCTGGAAGGTGATTTCGTGACAATCGTGGCGGTGACGGTGCTGGTGGTCGCGAAGGCGCCCGAGCCGGGCCGGGCCAAGACCCGGCTCGCCGCGACGGTGGGGGACCTCGTCGCCGCCGAAATCGCCGCCGCCGCACTGCTGGACACGCTGGACGCGGTGGCCGCCGCGCCGGTGGCGAATCGGGTGGTGGCCATGACCGGTGACCTGGGCGCCGCGGCCGGCGCCGACGAGATCCGGCAACGGCTGGGGTCCTTCACGGTGATTCCCCAGCGCGGCGACGACTTCGCCGACCGACTCGCCAACGCCCATGCCGACGCGGCGGACGGCAATCCGGTGGTGCAGATCGGGATGGACACCCCGCAGGTGACCGCGGACATGTTGATCGACTGCGCGCGCCGACTGCAGGAGGCACCGGCCGTGCTCGGGCCTGCCGTCGACGGCGGCTGGTGGGTGCTCGGTTTACGGAGCCCCGAAGCCGCCGAATGCCTGCGCACCGTCCCGATGTCGCAGCCCGACACCGGATTGCTGACGTACAGAGCGTTGCACGACTTGGGAATTGAGCCCTATGCGGCGCCACGACTGGCCGACTTCGACGTCGCCGACGACGTGGCCGTGGTGCGGGAGGCGTGCGGACCCGCCAGCCGCTTCGCGAGAGTGACCCGCGCGGCCGGCCTGTAGCCCGCGCCTACCAGTTGGTGACGATCAGGGTGTTGAGCACCAGCGCGCCCGTGACGTTGAGCGCCAGCCACACTCGGTGTGACCGGACGGGCAGCAGCGCGGGTGCCGCGGTGAGCCAGATGGTGAAGGGCAACCAGATGCGCTCGACCTCGGCCTTGCTGAGCATGCTCAGGTCCGCGCACGCGATGGCGGCGAGCACGGCCAGCAGCAGCAGGTGGAACCCGGAGCGGCGGCGGATGGCAGCCACGTCGAACACCCGGCTGACGCCGGCGACGCTGCCCAACCCGATGGCACACACCACCGACGCCAGGTTGGCCCAGCTCCAATACTCAAACGGGCGGTCTTTGGCGATGCCCTGCCAATAGCGTTGCTGCACAAGGGTATAGCCGTCGAACCAGTAGAACCCCGCGACCGCGAAGGCGACCGCCACCGCCACCGCGGCCAGCGTCGCCGGGCCGAGCGCCCGCAGCACTGCGCGCCAGTCGGTCGCCGACGCCAGCACCGCCAGGGCCGGGAGCCCCATCAACATCAGGCCGTAGTTACAGAACACGCCCCAACCCAGGAGCAGGCCCGCGGCCGCGCCCACGAGGGCGGGGAACCGGACCGGCCGGTGCACCGCCACGGCCAACAGCGCGATGCCCCATGCCGCGACCCCGGCGAAGTAGCCGTCGGCGGAGACCGCGACCCAGATTGCGGTTGGCGCCACGGCCACGAACGGTGCGGCGCGGCGCGCGGTCTGCTCGTCGGCCAGCGCGCGAACGGCGATCAGCACCGCGGCCGCCGCGCTGGAGCCGACCAGCAGGCACAGCAGCCCCGCCCACGCGCCCCCGTGCAGGCCGATCCGGTCCAGCCAGACGAAGGTCAGTAGCGCGCCGGGTGGGTGTCCGGAGACGTGGGTGGTCCAGGAGTTCGGTTGGTAGTCGACGATCCGGCTCGCGAACGTGCGCACCGTGGCCGGGATGTCGGCGATACCCGGTACCTGGGACAGGTACTCGTCGCGGGTGGTCAGCCGGCCGGCGAAGCCGCGCTGCCACCCGTCGATCATCGCCAGCGCGAAGGCCCATCCGCAGGCGGTGGCCCAGGTACCCAGCGTCAAGATCCGCCACGAAAGGCGTTGCGCCAGAAGCGGTCCCCATACCACAGCGGCAACCGCGAGGGCGATGGCCGGCCCGGTACCCCAACTGGCGTGGATTTCCCAGGCGCCGAAAATCGGCGCGGCCCCGGCGTGGGTGCCGAACCGCTCCTGCCCCACGTCGGTCCGCGGCCGCACGCCCCAGTGCAGCCGCGGCAGGATGAACGCCGCCCCGACCAGCACCGTCCCGACCGCGACGGCCGTTAACTCCCGACGTGCCACCCTCACGGTCGATCAGCCTATTGATCGGCCGAACCGGCGCACCAACGCCGCCCGGTCGACCTTCCCGATGCCGCGCCGCGGCAGCGCGTCGACCACGTGCAGCTCGCGCGGCGCGGCGGTGGCGTCCAGGGTGCGCGTCAGGTGGGCGCGCAGCGCGCCCAGCGTCGGCGCCGAGCAACCCTCGGCCAGCACGATCGCCGCCACCACCCGCTGGCCCAGCCGGTCGTCGGCCACGCCGAACACCGCGCAGTCCACCACGGCGGGATGGGTGCCCAGCGCCGCCTCGACCAGCTGCGGCAGCACCGTCAACCCGCCCGTGCTGATCGCGTCGTCGGCGCGGCCCAACACGGTCAGCACGCCCGCCTCGTCGACGACGCCGAGATCGTCGGTGCGGAACCAGCCGGGCTCGGCGAACGGGTCGGGGTCCACCGGGTTGCGGTAGCCCTTGGCCAGGGTCGCGCCCCCGAGGTCGATGCGCCCGTCGTCCGCCACCCGGACCACGACGCCGCGCAGCGGTACGCCGTCGTAGACGCAGCCACCGGCGGTCTCGCTCATGCCGTAGGTGCGGACGACGGTGATGCCGGCCGCCGCCGCGGCGTCGAGCACGCCCCCCGGGGCCGGTCCGCCCCCGAGCAGCACGGCGTCGAGTTCGGCGAGCGCGGCCGCGGCCGCCGGATCGGTCAGCGCTTTGGCCAGCTGCGCGGCGACCAGCGACGTGTAGCGCCGACCGGGTTCCAATCGCCTTATCGCGTTGGGCAATTCGCTGACGTCGAAGCCGTCGGAGACGTCCAGCTCGACGGGCGCCGAACCGGCGAGCGCGCTGCGCACCAACACCTGCAGCCCGGCGATGTGGTAGGGCGGCAATGCCAGCATCCAGCTGCCCGGCCCGCCGAGGCGGTCATGGGTGGCCGCGGCGCTGGCCGTCAGCGCGGCCGCGGTCAGCAGGGCGCCCTTGGGCGCGCCCGTGGTTCCCGACGTCGTCACCACCACGGCCACGTCGTCGTCGATCTCTTCCCCGACCCGCAGGCCCGCCGCCAGCGCATCCGAGCCGGGTGCCAGCGCGACCAGGGCGGGGTCGCGGCCGTCCAGCACCCGTTCCAGGGCGGGCAACAACGACGAGACGGCCGAACCCGGCGGGACGGTCTGGGCGCGCAGTACGGCTATGCGGGGTCCTCGACCTGGTCCGCGTCATCGAACGGCCAGCCCTGCGCTTCCAGGCGGACCCGCACCCGCTCGACGTCGTCGGGCGTGGGCAGCTCGTCGGTGATCTGGGTGATCAGCACCCCGATGTCGACGTCATCGAACTCGCCGCGCCGGATCAGCTCGCAAGCCACTTCCTTGACCTCGTCGTTGGACATCCGGCGGGCCAGCAGCGCCAGCACCGGGAAGGTGTCCGTCGGCGGGACGCCTTCCGGGTATCCCGCGCGCAGCCACGAGACGATCGAATTGAGAAATCCGTTCACGCTGGTCCAACTCCCCCCGGTGTCCGGCTCGTTGACGCGGTGGGCATCGCTCGATGCTACTTGGGTTTGGCTCCGAGGAATGCCGTGCCGGTGTGATGGGCGATGAAGTCCCGGGAGATGTACGCCAGCGCAAAGGCGATCGCCAGCAGTACCACCGCATAGATCGCCCAGGCGAGCACCAGCAGTGCCGGGTTTTTCTGTGACGAGCTGCCATCGGTGCTGGCCTGCCCGGCGCCCACCGCGTGGAAGCGGAGCCCCAGGGCGAACAGCCCCGGCAACGCGGCGCCGGCCAGCATGGAGAAGAGCAAAATCTTGAGGGAGGCCTGGTAGTTGAACCAGTCGCTGAAGTGACTCATCAAGCGTTCGCCTTCATCGTGGGATCGTCGGAGTCGTACCGGGGGGCGGTGCCCACCGTGGGGCCACCGTCGGACGGCGGTTCGTGGTCCGCGGCGTCGAGCCCGGCGGTCAGGTCGCCCTTCCATTCGGCGTTGACGTTCTTGTGGTCGACCTTGACCTTGCGGGACCGGATGTAGATCGTGGCCGAAACCGCGATCAGCAGCGCGAAGCCGACGATCGCACCGGGGTAGCCGCCGACATAGTGCACGATCCAATAGGTCACCGCACCGACGAGCCCGGCCAGCGGCAGCGTCACCAGCCAGGCCACACCCATACGACCGGCGACGCCCCAGCGGACCTCGCCGCCGGGCTTGCCCAGCCCACTGCCCAGCACCGAACCCGTGCACACCTGGGTCGTCGACAGCGCGTAGCCGAAGTGGGTGGACAGCAAGATCACCGCGGCCGAGGAGGATTCGGCCGCCATGCCCTGCGGCGACTGGATCTCCACCAGTCCCTTGCCCAGGGTGCGGATGATGCGCCAGCCGCCCAGGTAGGTGCCCGCCGCCATAGACACCGCGCAAGCCCCGATGACCCAGAGCGGCGGCGCGACGGTGTTCTTGCTGATCGACCCGTAGGACATCAGCGCCAGGAAGATGACGCCCATCGTCTTCTGTGCGTCGCCGGTGCCGTGCGCCAGCGACACCAGCGAGGCCGAGCCCCATTGGCCGTAGCGGAAGCCGGCCTCGGTGCGGCTGGTGTCGAGGCCCCGGGTGACCCGGTAGACGAGCCAGGTCGCGATGGCCCCGACCGCGATGGCCAGGATCGCGGCGACGACGGCCGGGATGAGCACGTGGGACACCAGGCCCTTCCAGAGCACACCGTGCCCGCCGACCGCCGCGATGGTGGCGCCGACGATGCCGCCGATCAAGGCGTGCGAGGAGCTGGAGGGGATGCCGAGGAGCCAGGTCAGCAAATTCCACACGATGCCGCCGACCAGGCCGGCGAAAACCAGCTCCAGCGTCACGATGTGCCCGTCGATGAGGCCCTTGGCGATCGTGGCGGCGACTGCGGTGGACATGAACGCGCCTACCAGATTCAGCACCGCGGACAGTGCGACCGCCGCCTTGGGCTTGAGCGCGCCGCTGGCGATGGAGGTCGCCATCGCGTTGCCGGTGTCGTGGAAGCCGTTCGTGAAATCGAAAGCCAGTGCCGTGATTACGACAATGATCAAGAGGAACAACTGGATGTTCACAGCGCCCGATTCTGGTGGTAGGGGGATTCCATTGTCGAATGCAGGAAGACCTGAATCGCGGGTGTATTTGGAGTCGTCGCCAGATGTTACCTCTCAGTTAACCGGAATTCCCCTGCGGTTTACCTCGAGTGTCGCGGCGTAACGGGTGGTCGGGGGGGATTTGAACGAAGATCAGCGTGATCCCGTCCGGGTCCGTCACGTGCATCTCGTATAGGCCCCACGGCTCTTGGCGCGCCTCGCGTGCGATCGGCACGCCCCGGCTTTGCAACTCGGCCTGGGTCGCTTCGATGTCGCGGACCTGGAGCCACAGCGCGCCGGGGAACGGGCCCCGAGAATGGTCCGGGGAGCCGTAGCCCGCCAGCTCCAGCAACGACTGGCCGGCGAAAAAGACTGTGCCCGCGCCGTATTCACGGGCTATCGCGAGCCCGATCTGGTCCCGGTAGAAAGCCAACGACTGCTGATAGTCCGCCGGCCGGAACAGCATCCGGCTGGCCAGGATCTCCATAGCGTCGTGTCTATCACATGGGCCGGTTCAGCTGCCGTTTTCGCGGTTGGGCTGGATCCGCTGCCGCTGCATGAGCGTGTTGACCAGCCGGGGACCGAAGGTGTCGATCGCCTTCGCGGCGATCGCCATGCGCGGCGCGATCCGCACCGGCCGGGTGCGGGCGGCGGTCAGCATCCATTCGGCTGCCTCTTCCGACGTGAGCGCCGGCATGCCCTCGTAGGCCTTCGTCGGCGCGATCATCGGCGTGGCCACCAGCGGGTAGTACAGCGTCGTCGAGTGCACGCCCTTGTGGCCCCACTCGGTCTCCACGACGCGGCTGACCGCCGAGAGTGCCGCCTTGGACGCGTTGTAGACCGCGAACAGCGGCGACGCCTCCGACAGCACCCCCCACGTCGAGACGTTGATGATGTGGCCGTCGCCGCGCTCGAGCATGCCGGGCGCCAGCCCGCGGATCAGCCGCAGCGGCGCGTAGTAGTTGAGCACGATCGTCCGCTCGACGTCGTGCCAGCGCTCCAGCGACTTGGCCAGCGGCCGGCGGATGGACCGGCCGGCGTTGTTGATCAGGATGTCCACCCCGCCGAGCCGCTTTTCGACGTCGGCGACCAGCGCATCGACGGCGTCCATGTCGGAGACGTCGCACGGCAGGGACAGGGCGGTGCCACCCGCCGTGGTGACCCGTTCCGCGAGCGCGTCGAGCAGCTCCCGTCGACGGGCGACGACGGCCACCGTCGCGCCCGCGCGGCCCAGCAGTTCGGCCGCGGCCTCGCCGATGCCCGACGACGCGCCGGTGAGCAGGATGCGCTTGCCGTTGAGGTCGACCGGCTTGATGGCGGGCCGGTTGATGAGCACCTGCGGGGCCATCGGCGGGCGCATGGTGGCCAGGACCAGCTGATCGGCGATCCGGCGCAGGGGACTCTTGCTCACGAGGGGAGTCTAGGGGCGCCCTTGAATCCCACGAGCGTCACGCCAGCGTGACTCGCTAGAAGTAGCGGGGGAACCGGCTCCAGTCCGGCGGCCGCTTCTCCAGGAAGGCGTCGCGGCCCTCGACGGCCTCATCGGTCATGTAGGCCAGCCGCGTGGCCTCGCCCGCGAACAGCTGCTGGCCGACCAGCCCGTCATCGAGCAGGTTGAAGGCGAACTTCAGCATCCGTTGCGCCTGAGGCGATTTGGCGTTGATCTCGGCGGCCCACTCGATGCCCGCCTTCTCCAGGTCGGCGTGGTCGATGACCGCGTTGACCGCGCCCATGTGGTGCATCTGCTCGGCGGTGTACGCGCGGCCGAGGAAGAAGATCTCGCGGGCGAACTTCTGGCCCACCTGGCGCGCCAGGTACGCGCTGCCATAGCCGCCGTCGAAGCTGCCGACGTCGGCGTCGGTCTGCTTGAACCGGGCGTGCTCGCGGCTGGCCAGGGTGAGGTCGCAGACCACGTGCAGGCTGTGCCCGCCGCCGGCCGCCCAGCCGTTGACCAGGCAGATGACCACCTTGGGCATGAACCGGATCAGCCGCTGCACCTCCAGAATGTGCAGCCGGCCGGCGCGGGCCGGGTCGACGGTCTCGGCGGTGTCGCCGCTCGCGTACTGGTACCCGCTGCGCCCCCGGATGCGCTGATCGCCGCCGGAGCAGAACGCCCAGCCGCCGTCCTTGGGCGACGGACCGTTGCCGGTCAGCAGCACCACGCCGACGTCGGGGGACATCCGCGCGTGGTCGAGCACCCGGTAGAGCTCGTCGACGGTGTGTGGCCGAAACGCGTTGCGCACCTCCGGCCGGTTGAACGCCACCCGCACGGTCGCGTCGGTGGCGTGGCGGTGGTAGGTGATGTCGGTCAGGTCGTCAAAACCTGCCACGGGCCGCCAGGCCTGGGCGTCAAAGGGATTGTCAGTCAAGGCTTTCGAACTCCTATAACGGGTCCAGGCGGAACACGGCGCAGCGGCCGGCCAGGGCTTCGAATTCGTCGGGGCGCCCCTCAGTGACGAGCCCGGCCCGCTTCATGAAGCCGACGCCCGTCGGCACCTCGGTTGGGAAGAGTCGCAGGATCGGGCGCGCGTCGTCGGCGGACAGCTCGGCCATCCGTACCCGCTGGGCGTGACGACCACGCGCGATGGTGGCCTCGCCGGCGGCCCGCACGTTGGCCACCCAGTCGGCGCCGGGGAACCCGGCGACGACGTACTGCCGGCCGTCGACGGTCATGGGGGTCACCGGGGTCGAGCGTGGCGCGCCGGACCTGCGGCCGGGCGCCGTCAGCACGACGGGGCTCTCGCCGCCGAAACTCATTCCCAGCCGCGACATCTGGATGAAGACCTTGTTGGCCGGCTTCAGCCACCACGGCGGTTTGATCGGTTTGCCGCTTCCCATAGGCAGCGACGTTACCTCGCGGCCATTTAGGCGCCGAATGTGAAGTTAGTTTCACACTCGGACGCGAACGTGAAACTAACTTCACGCTCGACGCAGCGCACTTGCGCCGATGGCGTCCAGCCGTTCCAGCGCCTCGGGATCCAGGGTGACGTCGCCCGCGCCGAGGTTTTCCTCGAGGTGCCCGACGGATCGGGTGCCCGGGATCAGCAGCGCGTTCGGCGCGTGGGACAGCAGCCAGGACAGGCCCACCTGGGCGCCCGTGACGCCGAGCTCGCCGGCGATCTCGGCCACCACCGGATGGTCGGCGACCTTCGGAAAGCCGGGGAACGACGATCCCAGCGGGAAGTAGGGCACCCACGCGATGCCCTCGGCCGCGCACAGCTGCAGCGTGTCCTCCTGCGAACGGTCGAGCAGACTGTAGGCGTTCTGCACGCAGGCGATGCCGGCCGGCAACGCGCGGCGCACCACGTCGAGCGGCACGGCGCTGATGCCGATCGCGCCGATCTTGCCCTCGTCGCGCAGCGCGATCATCTCGGCGAGCTGGTCGTCGACGTCAACGACCTGATCGCCCTCGGCGGCCACGCCGGGGCCGAGGTCCATCCGCCGCAGGTTGACCACCGGAACGCAGTCCAGACCGAGCTGGCGCAGGTCGTCCTCGACTGCGGCGCGCAGCTCGGCGGGCTTTTGCGCCGCCGCCAGCGGCATGGGCTGTTCGCCGGTGAAGCGCGCGCCGACCTTGCTGACGATGACGAGGTCGTCGGCGTAGGGGAACAGCGCCGCCCGGATCCGTCGGTTCACCTCGCCCGGGCCGTAGAACGACGCCGTGTCGACGTGGTTGACCCCGAGCTCGACCGCGCGGCGCAGCACCGCGGCCGCGTCCTCGACGGATGGGGCCTCGAACAACTGCATTGCGCCGTAGCCGATGCGCGCGACGGTCGACCCGCCGATGCTGCCGTGACCGCCGGGCCGTGGTGTGTCCGTCATGAGTGCTCCCTCGTGCCACACTGGAGAAGATGCGGAGGGTCCTCCGCTTATTTGAGCGTAGCAGAAACGGAGGAGCCTCCGCTTGGCCGAGATCCGATCGGACGCGCGCCGCAATCGCGAGCGGCTAATCGAGGTGGCGACGGCGGCGTTCGCCACCGCCGAGGGGCGACCGGTGTCGCTGGAGGCCATCGCCCGCGAGGCGGGCGTCGGGATCGGCACGCTCTACCGCCATTTCCCGAATCGAGAGGCGCTGGTGGAGGCGATCTACCGCGCCGAGCTCGACGAAGTGGCCGCGACGGCCGAACGGCTGCTCAAGCGCCACCCGCCCGAGACGGCGTTGCGCCGCTGGATGGACCGCTACGCGTCATTCGTGGCCGCCAAGCGTGGGATGGCGGAGTCGTTGCAGGCGATCTTCGCCTCCGGCGCAATGCAGGCCAACCAGACTCGGGACAGCATCGTCGGCGCGGTCGACCTGCTGTTGCGGGCCGGCGCCGAGGACGGCAGCCTGCGCGCCGACGTGCAGGCCGACGATGTGGTGTCCAGCCTGATTGGCATCTTCCTGGCCAGCGGCTCGCCGGAGCAGACCGGCCGCATGCTCGACCTGCTGGTCGCCGGCATCGCCGCCGCCTGATCACCGAGCGTCACGCCAGCGTGACGGCAGCCGGCGAGCGCCACGCTGGCGTGAAGCTCGGCCGGAAGGCCCTAGCCGACAGCGCGGTCGGCGCCCTCCCAGAACCGCGCGCGCACGGCCTTCTTGTCCGGCTTGCCCAGCGCGGTCACCGGCACCGACTCGACGACGATCACCTGCTTGGGCGATTGCACCGAACCCTTGCGCTCCTTGACCGCGGACTGGATCTCGACGGTCACCCGCGCCACCGACTCCTCGTCGGAGGGGTGGTCGGGTCGCAGCACGATCACCGCGGTGACGGCTTCGCCCCACTTCTCGTCCGGCGTGCCGATCACGCACACCTGCGCGACGGCCGGGTGCTCGGCGACGACGTCCTCGACCTCGCGCGGGAACACGTTGAACCCGCCGGTGACGATCATGTCCTTGACCCGGTCGACGATGAACCAGAAGCCGTCCTCGTCCTCGCGGGCCATGTCACCGGTGTGCAGCCAGCCGTCCTTGAACGTCTTGGCCGTCTCCTCGGGCAGGTTCCAGTACCCGCCGGAAAGCAGCGGCCCGGACACGCAGATCTCGCCGACCTCGCCCTGCGGCACCGGCTTTCCGTCGGCGTCCAGCAGCGCGGTGCGGGCGAACAGGGTGGGCCGCCCGCAGGAGGTGAGCCGCTTCTCGTCGTGGTCCTTCTTGGCCAGGTACGAGATCACCATCGGGGCTTCGGACTGCCCGTAGTACTGGGCGAAGATCGGGCCGAAGCGGCGGATGGCCTCGGCGAGCCGCACCGGGTTCATCGCCGACGCGCCGTAATAGACAGTCTCCAGCGAGGACAGGTCCCGGGTGTGCGAATCCGGGTGGTCCATCAGCGCGTAAATCATCGACGGCACGAGCATGGTCGCGGTGATCTTCTGCTCCTCGATGACCCGCAGCACCTCGGCCGGATCGAACTTGGTCAGCACGACCAGCTCGCCACCCTTGATGATCGTCGGCACGAAAAACGCCGCCCCCGCATGCGACAACGGGGTGCACATCAAGAAGCGCGGGTTCTCCGGCCACTCCCATTCGGCGAGCTGAATCGTGGTCATGGTGGTGATCGACTGCGCGGTTCCCAGCACACCCTTGGGCTTGCCGGTGGTGCCGCCGGTGTAGGCCATGCCGCCGATGTGGTCGGGCGGAAGGTCGGCCGCCACCAACGGCTTCGGCGGATACTTCGCCGCCTCGGCCACCAGGTCCACCGCGGAATCGCCGAGCGCCTCGGGGACCGGCCCGATGGTCAGGATCTGCTTGAGGCCGGGCACCTTCTCCAGCAGGCCGAGCGCCCGCTCGACGAACATCGGGTTCGGGTCGATGATCAGCGACGTCACGCCGGCGTCGCCCAGGACGTAGGCGTGGTCGTCAAGGGAGCCCAGCGGGTGCAGGGCCACCCGCCGGTAGCCCTGCGTCTGGCCGGCGCCGATGATCATCAGCACCTCGGGCCGGTTCAGCGACAGCAGCCCGACGGTCGCGCCGGTGCCCGCACCGAGCGCCTCGAACGCCTGGATGTATTGGCTGATGCGCTCGGCGAGCTGACCGCCGGTCAGCGTGGTGTCGCCGAGATGCAGCACCGGCTTGTCCTTGTTGCGCTTGAGCGCACCGACGGTCAGGTGTCCGGAATGAATGGGATGGCGCAGCAGCTCGTCACTCATGTGGCCAAGACTAGAACGTGTTGCAGTTTTAGTCAGCCACCCCCTCGAAAGAGACGCCTAGGGGTCGGGCTGGGCAAGTATGCGCTGCCACCGTTGTCGTCCCCTTGCCGTGAGGCCGACGTCGCGGGTGTCGGGCCACTCCTCGATTTCCGCGATTGTCTGTTCGCACCATGCGATGACATTTCGGTAGAACTCGGCGATGAACGTCGCCTCGGGTTCCACGAGGTGAAGCCGCTCCGGAAAAGGTCCACCCGTGTGCAGGAGCTCTTCGATGAGCGCCTTGCCCTTGGCATGCATCTCGCGCGCCTCGCGGGCGGTGGCTTCGAGTGACTCGCGCAGGTCGTGCTTGGTTGCCTGGTCTCCGAGAAACAGCCGGAGGAATCCCTCCGCTTCGACCACCGGCACGGCCGGCTGGGTGCCGAACCAGTCCTCAAGTGCCGCACGGCCTTCCGGGGTGATGGTGTACCGAGTGCGTTGACGGCGACGGCCCTCGACTGTCTCGGCGCTGGCGTGACCGCGCTCGACGAGCCGCTTGAGCTCCGCGTACAGGTGAGCCTCCGACCGCGGCCAAAAGAAGTGCACGCCGCGTTTGATCTGGGCGACGATCTCGTACGCCGTCCACGATCTGATGCCGAGCAGACCGAGAAGCGCGAAAGATGTCGTGGTGGGTTTCGAGGCCATCCCTTGACAATACTCAATCCTGGAGTAATTTAACTCCAAACTGGAGTATTGGAGGTGCAGGATGAACGACACCGACCACGTCGCGCTTGTCGACACCACCCGGGACGAACTGAGGGATCGCATCGGGCGGGCGCGGGACCGCTTCGACCGGTTGATCCGCACCGCCGACCCGCATGCCCCCGTTCCCGGCTTGGACTGGACTGTTCAGCAGGTCGTCGCTCACGTGCTATCAGTCGCGCACCGCTACCAGGCGTTTGCTGAAGGACGGGACTTCCGCCGCGCCGCCTACCCGCGCGAATTGGACGAAATCAACCGCGCCGAGCTCGACGAGTTGATGGCGCCGGTCGGCGAAATCGCCGACCAGATCAGCGATCTCGCCCCCGTCATGGACGCGTTCTTCGATACTTGCTCGAACGACCTTGTGTACGAGGCCCATTGCGGCGCCTTCGCGGACGGCATCACGCTGCAGACGAACTGGCTCGGTGAGTTGATCCTCCACGGGCGGGACGTCGCGCGGGCGACCAGGACGCCGTGGGAGGTTGAGGAACGCGACATGCTGCTCATCGCACGCGGTCTCATGCAGCTTGGCGAGGGGCCGGGATACGTGCGCGCGGGGTTGCCCGCCGGCACCGATGTCTGTGTCGCCTTCAAGCTCCCCGGTGCGCGCCCTTATGTGATCCGTATTCACGACGGTGCCGCGGAAATGCGCGAGCGCCGGCCCGCGGATCGCCCCGACGCCGTGCTCAGGATGCCCGCTTCGACATTGTGCGACATGCTCTACCAGCGCATCGGTCCGCTGACCGCTGCTCGCAGGGGCCTGATGATCGTCGGCGGGCGCCGGCCGTGGAAGGCACTCAAGCTGCAGTCCTGTTTCGAACGCCTCTGACACCCCGGAGCACTAGCATCCCTGCACATGGCCGCTGCAGATCTCGTCGTCACCGGAACCGTACTGACCGTCGACGAAAAGCGGCCCACCGCCGAGGCGCTCGCCGTCGCCGACGGCCGCATCGTCGCCGTCGGCAGCCGGTCGGAAATTAACGCCCACATCGGCCCCGACACCAAAACGCTCGACTTCGGCGACGGCTGCGTGATGCCCGGATTCGTTGAGGCGCATGGCCATCCGCTGATGGAGGCGCTGGCGCTGTCGGACCGGATCGTCGACATCCGGCCCGTCACGTTGCCGGCCGCCGACGACGTCGTCGCCGCGGTGCGCCGGGAGGTCGCCGCCAGGAGAGCGGACGGCGCCTACCTGAATGGCTGGGACCCGCTGCTGCAGTCCGGGTTGCCGCAGCCGACGCTGGCGTGGCTGGACGAGATCGCGCCGGACGGGCCGCTGATCATCATCCACAACTCCGGGCACAAGGCGTACTTCAACTCGCACGCGGCCCGCCGCGCGGGCCTGACCCGCGACACCCCCGATCCCAAGGGTGCGCGGTACGGCCGCGACACGCACGGCGACCTGGACGGCAGCGCCGAGGAGACCGGCGCGGTTGAGCCGCGCGCATTCGGCGAGCAGCATCGCCGGGTAGTCGCCGGGCGCGATGGCCCCGGCCAGCAGCGGGAACACCGCGCCGGTCTCCTCGGCGCTGCCGTCCAGGTCGCCGTGCGTGTCGCGGCCGTACCGCGCACCCTTGGGATCGGG
>NZ_LZKH01000054.1:0-16817 GCF_001672745.1 Mycobacterium sp. E1386 | reverse complement strand
TGCCACGCTGCCCGCGTCATCATGTGGTTACGCGAGCGGCGGAACTCCTCATCGTCGGGAGCCGTGTGTGCCGCGGCAGTGACGAACGCGCCGTGGCGGTCCATGTAGTCGAAATACTCACCGACCCAACGGCGCACGGCATCAGGATCCGGTGACTGCATCGCCGCGGCACACACGGCTCCCGACGATGAGGAGTTCCGCCGCTCGCGTAACCACATGATGACGCGGGCAGCGTGGAAACTGGGGCAGGCGATCTGCGCCGATGGCCCGCATTCGCCGGAGGTGATCGGGGTCGCCGCAATGGGCATGCTGGACCGCGCGTGGTACGCGGTTCAGACCCAGTCGGTTGCGGTGGACCGAACTGAAATGATTGCGGTGCTTGCAGATTCGGTTGCCGCGATGGCCGGCGCCAAGACGACCTAGCGTCTAATGGCGGATGACCAGCTCATCCTTGGAGCCCGAGGAGGCTGACCGTCGGAGAACCGGCGATGTGGCCCTCCACGTTCGCTTTGCGGTTGACGAATCGCCAACCGTCCGTCGTGTGGATCACTTTGTCCCGGTAGGTTCCCCAGTGGTCGAGCCCATGTACGCCGATGAGTTGGAAGCAGGCGTACGTGGTGGCCGTGCCGTCATCGCCCGGTGTTACGAAGACCGAGCTGAGGTGATGCCGCGCGGGCAGCAGGTCTGCCGACACGAAGGCGTTTCCGGTGCGCACGAAGAAGTCGAGGATCTGGTCGCGACCGACGAGTTCCTCGGTGTCGGTCCTGAAAGTCGCATCGGGCACGAACAACTGCGCAAGCTCGCCCGTCTTGCCGCTGTCGGCGAGGAACTGGTACTTCGCCAGCAGATCGCGCACGCCGACGCGTAGACGCAATTCGAGCTCGTCCATGGTCTCCCCGATCGCCATGTCCTACGCCGGGTGAAACGCGTACGTGAGCAACGATTCGCCGGCTTCCGTCTCCAAGGTGGTCGTCGAGCTCACCATCTGCTGACCGATGCGCAGTTTCGATGCAGGCGCACCGATGATCAGTGACTCGACAAGAACGCGCTCCCCGAGCTGGATGAACCCGACTATGTACGGCCGGAACGCGTCCGGCGAGCGGTGGCCCCTATACGGCAGCGGTGGGGCGAACTCCTGCGTCGTGAAAGTGAAAAGCGTTCCCTCCGTTGGTAACTCGATCGGCTCGATGTCCGCCTGAACTTCAGGGTTGCCGTCGAACAGTTCGGGCCGCTCCGCCGGGAACTTCACCACGCCCGTCGACCGCCGTCGCGATCCCAGGAGGACGGCACGTTCGCCCTCGACCCGAAAAAGATTGTCTGCGATGAGTTGAGTCATGTCATGCCACCTCGATAGCCATTGCGGATCCCATTCCGCCACCCGCGCACATCGACAGCACACCGATGCCTCCGCCGCGTCGACGCAGTTCGTAGATCGCCGACGTCACCATCCGCGCGCCCGTCGCGGCGATCGGATGACCCAGGCTGATACCGGATCCGTAAACGTTGACGATCTCCTCGTTGAGGCCAAGTTGGCGCGCGCATGCCACCGCCTGGGCGGCGAACGCCTCGTTGATCTCGAACAGCGCCACGTCCTCGACTTTGCGGCCCGCCAACTCCAGCGCTTTCGGGATGGCCGAGATAGGTCCGCTCCCAGTGCGATTCGGCGGCACACCGACCGAACTCCACGACAGGACATTGGCCAAGACCTCCTGGTCGGTGTCAGGCCTGGTTAGGGCGACCACCGCCGCGGCGTCGTTGATCCCCGACGAATTTCCTGCGGTCACGGTGAACCCCTCGATCTCGGGATGCAGCACCTTCAGTCCGCCCAGCGTCTCGAGGGTGGTGTCGCGGCGCGGGTGTTCGTCCTCGGCGAAGGTGACCGTCGATCCGTCGGCCTGCGGGACCTGCAGCGGCACGATCTCGTCGACGAAGGAGCCGGCGTCGATGGCCTTCACCGCGCGCTGGTGGCTGCGCACCGCCCACTCGTCTTGGTCCCTGCGCGAGAGGCCGTATTGGACCGCGCAGTTATGTGCCACCGTGATGGACATGTCGAGGGCGGGCGCGTCCGCGGTCGACGGGTGTGACAGCGGGAACCACGGGTCCTCGTAGTCATCCGGCGACTTGCCCGCGGTGAACGGCTTGCGCTTCCGCAGCAGCGGTGTCGTCGAACACGACTCCATCCCGCCGGCCAGGATCGTTCGACTCATCCCCGCCGCAATCTGGCCTGCGGCCACCGCGACCGCGGTAAGGCTCGATGCGCATTGCCGGTTGACCGCCATCCCGGGAATGCCGGTCAGTCCCAGGTCGACGGCGACGTAGCGGGCGCTGTCCCCGCCGCCCTGCAGGCTCTCGGCTAGCACGAGGTCGTCGAAATCGGCTGCGTCAAGTCCTGATCGTTCGATAACCGCGGCCACGACCGGTTTGGCCAAGTCGGTGGCGGGCACGTGGGCCAGCGTCCCTTTGCGGGCAGTGCCGATTGGTGTACGGGCGGCGGCCACGATGGCGGCCCGCGACGTCGTTGACGTCATGTGTCTCCCGAAGGTTGTCGGACGGGCAGCCGATTGGCGCCCTGGTTCGCGCCCAGAGTATACCGTTAAATAGATATCTGTATTAGCGGTCTGACGGGAGTGGGATGAAGACAATCGGGTCGGTAGACGAGGCGGTCGCGGCAATTGGCGCTGAACTCGGGGTCAGCCGGTGGTTCGACGTGGATCAGTCGCGTATCGACCAGTTCGCCGACGTGACCGTGGACCACCAGTGGATCCACGTCGATGTCGAGCGGGCGAAAACCGAAAGTCCCTACGGCGCGACCATCGCGCACGGCTTTCTGACCCTGTCGCTCATTCCTGGCCTGAGCAAGGACAATTACCGCGTGGAGAACGCCAGGATGGGCATCAACTACGGGCTGAACAAGGTCCGGTTCCTGGCGCCGGTGACGGCGGGCAGTCGGGTGCGGGTGCGCTCGGAACTCGCCGACGCGGTGAGAGCGGGTGACGACACCGTCAACCTCACCGTCCGGCACACCGTCGAGATCGACGGGTCGCAGAAGCCCGCCGCCGTCGCGGAGTTGATCGCCAGGTACGTGTTCTGATGCGCGGTGGTCCATTCGACGGCAAGGCGGTCATAACCGGTGCGGGTAAGTCGCAGGTCGGCCGTAGGTTGGGCCGGACCGGGCTCGACCTGACGCTGGAGGCGGTGCTGCGTGCGATCGCCGACGCCGGACTGGACGTCGACGACATCGACGGTATCGCCAGCTACCCCGGGCCCGGAGTGCCCGATCCCGGATTTTCGGGCGCCGGTGTCCAAGACGTGCGCAACGCACTCGGGCTTCGGTCTCGCTGGTATGTGTCGTCGCTGGAGACGGCCGGTCAGGTCGGCCCGGCGATCGAGGCATGCATGGCGGTCACAATGGGACTGGCGAACCACGTCGTCGTGTTCAGGTCTGTGTGGGAATCCACTGCAGCCCAGCAGAGCGGCGGTGGCCGGGCGTCGGTGTTGTTCGGAGGCGGCAAGCTGCCTCCCCACCTCGAGTGGGTCGCGCCGTTCGGCGCGTTGTCCGCGGCGAACTGGCTGGCCATGCCCACGCAGCGGTACATGCATGACTACGGCATGACCCGAGAACAACTCGGTGCAATCGCGATCAACGCCCGCCGCAACGCCGGACTGAACCCCGAGGCCGTCTACCGTGAGCCGATGACGATGGACGACTACCTCGGTGCGCGAATGATCTCCGAGCCGCTTTGTCTTTACGACTGCGACGTTCCCTGCGACGGAGCCACGGCCGTAATCATCTCGCGCAGCGACGCCGCGAAGGGACTGCCTCACCACCCGTTGACGGTGGAGTCCGTCGGGCCCGGCATGTTCGAGCGTGCGACCTGGGATCAGCGTTCTGATCTCACCACAATGGCTGCTCACGATTCATCCGAAACGCTTTGGCAGAACACCACATTGACGCCCGACGACGTCGACATGGCCCAGGTCTACGACGGCTTTTCCTTCCTGACTGTCATGTGGCTGGAAGCTCTGGGTCTCTGCGAGAAGGGCAAGGTGGGTGACTTCATTGAGGGCGGCGAGCGCATCGCACTCGACGGGGAACTACCCATCAACACCAGCGGCGGGCAGTTGTCGGGTGGGCGACTGCACGGCATGGGTTTCCTGCATGAGGCCTGCGTGCAGATGTGGGGCGAGGCCGGCGACCGGCAGGCGCCAAGGACACCCGAAGTGGTTGTCGTGGGGGTGGGTGGCGGTCCCGTCGCCGGCTCGATGCTGCTCAGCAGCCGGTAACGTGGTGTCCGAACCGGACGAAGCGTCGATGACGTTGGCCGACATCGTCACCGGCAATGCCCGACGTTTCCCCGACGTGATTGCGTACCGTCACGGTGATCGCGAAATTTCCCATGCGGCGCTGCGCGAGCGGGCCGTGCAACTGATCTCCGCCATGGCGTCGGCCGGTGCGCGACGCCAGGACCGCATCGCGATACTGAGCCGCAACAGTGTCGAGTTCGGCGAGGTGATGGCCGCTTGTCAGCTGAGCGGAATCATCATGGCGACGGTCAACTTTCGGTTGTTGCGTGATGAGGTGCGCGACGCGCTGGCGCGCGTGCGGCCATCGATAGTCTTCGTCGCGGACGAGTTCGCGCCGATGGTCTCTGACCTCGCGCATGAACTGCAGGCCCGGCCGGTGCTGGTATGCATCGGCGGAGCCTGCCCCGACGGGATGGTCAATTTCGAAGAGTTTGTCGCCAGAGGCGCCCGCGGCGAACCAGTGCTGCGTGCACGACCCGACGACATCGCCTATCTGATCTTCACCAGCGGCACCACCGGTGCAGCGAAATGTTGCATCCTTGGCCAACGAGAGCAGCGACGCGTCGCGTTCACCATGAACGCCGAGATGCGGACGGGTTCAGGCGATCGCGGATTGATCAACATGCCGATGTTCCACGTCGGTGCCATGGCGATCATCGCCGGATTGCATGCCCGTGGTGGAACGGTGGTGTTGCAGCATCATTTTGATCCGGTAGACGCGGTTCGTCTTGTCTGCGAGGAGCGCATCACACTCCTGCATCTGGCGCCGGTGATGCTGGGAGCGCTGCTGGACGCGGTGACCGACGCTCGGGATATCGAATCGCTGAAGACGATCGTCTACTCTGCCGCGCCGATGCCCATAGGCGTCCTCGAGCGGGCGTTGGCGATGATTCCATCAGCCGGCTATCTGAACCTGTACGGGCAGACCGAGGTGATCGTCTCCGGACTGCCCCGCGAACTGCACACGGTCGACGGATCGGACGTCCTGCGATCCGTTGGGTTTCCGTTTCCGGGCTTTCGGGTCCGAATCGTCGGGGACGACGGCGCTGACCTGCCGGTCGGTGAGCCGGGCGAGATTGCTGTGCAATCGAACTCGTGTTTTCGCGGCTACTGGGACGATCATGCAGCGACGCTGGCCACCTTGCGTGACGGTTGGTGCCACACCGGTGACATTGGCACATTCGACGAGCGTGGGCTGCTCTATCTGGTCGATCGCAAGAAGGACGTGATCATCACCGGCGGCGAAAACGTCTACTCACCCGAGGTGGAGGATGCGGTAAGCCGGGTCGAGGGCATCGCAGCCTGCGCGGTCATCGGAACGCCCCACGACAAGTGGGGCGAAACAGTCTGTGCGGTCGTCACCCTAAAGCCGCGAGCATCCGTCACGTTGGAAACGGTACAAGACCGCGTCCGCGGCAAGCTGGCCGGTTACAAGATCCCAAGACGGCTGGTGATCGTCGACGAACTGCCGACCCTGGCGAGCGGAAAAATCGACAAGAAGCGGCTCAGAGCCGATGTCGAACTACGCCACAGAAGTGAGGAGCCCGTATGAAAGTCCGCCTCGAGCAGTCCCGGTGTGTGGGGCACGCGCAGTGCTATGCCGTGGATCCGGAGTTGTTTCCGATCGACGACTCCGGTTACAGCACAGTGGAAGAACACGAAGTCAAGCCCGAAGACGAGCGCAAGATGCGCGACGGCGTCGCGGCCTGTCCCGAAATGGCACTTGTGCTCGAAGAGGGCTAACGCCTTTTTCGTTGATGCCGGGGGATCATACGGCGACAACATCGACCGGCGTCGATCATCGATGTGTCCTTCGCGTGGTGAGGGTGTGGGCGATGCGTTCGAAGTCAACCTCGCCATGCCGTAGGCCTGTCTGCCGCCGAAGGCGTGCGGTCACAGCCACCGGCCCCGCAATCCGTTCACCGGCGGGGTACCGCAGGCCAATCCACCGCAATCCGAATGTGCGCCAGCGGATCTCACTAGGTGCCGATGATCACCGAGTGCGCACCGACGAGGCGCTTTGCGATATGGGTATCGGCGATGCCGGCCTGCCCGAGCTGAAGCACGACGGCGCGATCACCTGACCAATTTCTCGTACTGGCGGCACCGGTCGAGAAGGATCTGCGCTGAACGAATCGGGTGACTGATCATCAGGTCATGGCACGTGCCGACCTCGACTGTGATCTGTACCCCGCCGAGCGCGTCGATACTGCGGCGTTGGGACGCTACGGACAGCGCGCGGTCGCGTGTGGTGAGAATCCAGGTGCGCGGTATGCCTGCCGGCAGGTCACGGCGGTCCACCGGTTCAATTACGATCGCCACCGCCTCGGGGTACAGCCGCGACATCGCGAACTCGCGCTGCTCTCTTGTCATGCCATTGCAGAACGCGTAGCGCGCAGCGAAAGCCGGGACTTTCAGTGGCTTTCCTCTCGCGGCGCCGCGCCGAGCGAACCACGCCAGCGGACCGTCGAGCGTGTCCACGATCGCTTCCCCCTGACGAGGCACGAACGCCGCCGCCAAAACCATCTCACGGACGCGCGACGACCCCAGCCGGGCCACCACCCCGGGCACGGTCACCCCCGCCATCGAGTGGCCCACGATCACCGTCTCGCCGAAACCCGCATCATCGATATCGGCGACCACGGAGTCCACCCAGGCGCCGATGGTGGCCGCCGCCAGGTCACCCGGTTTCGAGCCGTGACCGGGAAGGTCGACCGCGAGGATGCGGAGTTCTGGTTCCTGGCGGCGCAACTCCGCGACGGTCAGATCCCAGCAGTCGCCCGCATGCTCGCCGCCATGGACGAGAACGAGATCGGGGAGCGGCATCCGAAGTCCTCAGCGGAACCGCGAAGCGCGCTTATTGGCGCGGGAGTCGGATTGGTACGCGGAGTCATTGCGGATGTGGAGGCAGGCCACTCCGCGTCGCTGACGCGGGCTCGGCGAGAGATTCCTGCCGGCAAGCATCGAAGCGGTGATGCGGTGCTCGCTACCCAATAGGCTCTCCAGACGGATCATCGACGCGCCTCCTGTCTTCTGTGTCATTTTGTCCAACGGGGTTGAGTGGCAGGGGACCCTTAGCGACAACTTTGCCGAGCAGACCCAGATCGGCACCCGCCTGCGCGGCTGCCTCCAGGCACGCAGCGACGTCCTTGCGAAGGAAAGATCCCGCGAGCTCGGTGAACGGTTTCATGCCGCCGACCTGCTGCATGTGTGCGGCGACGCGACTTCCCGCGCTGCATACCTCGAGTGCGGCCAGCAGGGCATCGGGGGCGACGCCCATCGACGCGCCCAATTCTGTTGCGGCGGCGACCAACTGGGCGTTCGCTGCAAAGAGCAGGTTGTTGATGAGTTTCAGCGCCAAGGCGCTACCCAGTTCCCCGGTGGGGACGATCGGGTTCGCGTAGGCCGCTAATACCGGCGACACCGTTTGCACCGCTCCGGTCGGTCCGCCGATGAGTACGGTAAGGGTGCCGGCGGCGATGTCGTCGGCGGTGCCGCTCACCGGCGCATCGAGGATCGCCGGCGCGGATGGATGGTCACCCAAGGACTTGAGCGTCGTCAGCGTGCCGGTCGTGTGGGAGACGAAGATGCCGCCGCGCTTGGCGTTGGCGATGAAGCCTTCGGGCCCCGATCCGATCTCCATAAGTTGTGCGTCGGAGAACAAGCACGAGATCAGAATGTCGGCGCCAGCGGCGAGTTCGGCCACCGAACCGACAAGTCGAGCGCCGCGTGCTTCCAGGCGATCGCGTACCTCGGGCCGCCTCGCATACGTCGTGACGGGCACGCCGGCCTGAAGCAGGCGCAGCACCATGGGCTCACCCAACTGACCCGCTCCAATGAAGCCGACGGTGTTGGACACTGTGCACTCCTCTCGGTGTGTGCGGCCGCCAGCTTAGTAGACCAATGATTGACTAATTGTGAAAACGGCCGATAACGTCACCTCAACGCAGCCTCGGCAAGGAGCAGCCATGCACGTAAGAATTGAAAAGGCCTCGGCATGGCTCGGAGTGGCCATGCTTGGCGGTTTTCTTGTGATGTTCTGGTTTATCGCCGGACTCATCCCGCCGATGAGCCCCGCTCTTACCGCCGAGCAGACGGCGCGGATTTACAGTGACAACCAGTTGCGCATCCGAATCGGTCTCGCCCTGATGATCCTGCTTGCCTACCTTTTCGCGCCGTTCTTCGCCCTGCTGTCGCGCCAGGTACGCCGGATCGAAGGTTATTGGGGCGTCATGTCTTTGACTCAGCTATTGCTGAGCGTGACGTTCCCGTTCGGCTTCTCGCTGTGCGCGCTGTTCGCCGTGGCGGCCGCGTACCGCCCCGAGCGCAATCCCGATGTGACACAGGCGCTCAGCGATTTGTTCTGGTTCGTCTTCGTCGGAATGGTCGGCCCGTTGATCACCCAGGTGGTCATCCTGGCGTTCTGCGTGTTCATCGACAGACGCCGGGTGCCGAGCTTCCCGCGGTGGTTCGGCTACTTCAACATCTGGTACGCCGTGCTCGGCGTTCCCGGATGCGCCATCTATCTGTTCAAGACGGGGCCGCTGGCGTGGAACGGCATGTTCGCCTTCTGGATTCCCCTGACCGTGTTCTGCATCTGGATGGTCGTGACCGCGATCATGCTCACCAAAGCCGTCGATGTCGAAGCCGCCGAACGGGAAGAGCGCGCGGCGAACCGGGAATGGGAACCCGCGGCGTGATTCTGACATCCATGCGGACGACCGTCGGCGAGCACTCCAGCGTCCGGCCGACCACGCATGTGCCCGGCGAACCCGGCGTATGGATTTTCCTGTTCGGCGACATGGTGGTCTTCGGGGTCTTCTTTGCGACGTTCATGTACCAGCGCGCGCAGGCGCCCGAGCTGTTCGACACGTCGCGGCACACGCTCAGCATCGGCATCGGCCTGACGAACACGCTGGTCCTGCTGACCAGCTCGCTGCTCGTGGTGACCGCTGTTCGCGCAATCCGGCAGTCGCAGCGCGGAGCCGCGCAATTGATGCTCGCCGGGGCACTGGTCTGCGGTCTCATTTTCATCGGGCTCAAGTGCGTCGAATACACGGCCAAGGTCACCGCCGGGCATGTCCCGACCGAGAACAACTTCTACCTCTACTTCTTCATCCTGACCGGCCTGCACCTCTTCCACGTGCTGATCGGCGCGGGCGTGCTCATCCTGCTGCTGACGCAGGCGCGCCGCAGCAGCCTCAGCGCGACGCGGATGGCCGTCGTCGAGGGCGGAGCCTGCTTCTGGCACCTCGTCGACCTATTGTGGATAATCCTGTTCGCGTTGCTGTATCTGGTGAGTTGACCGATGACCTTCGCATTGCTGCGCGCGCGCTCCACCCTCGTATGGCTGGTGCTTGTCATGGTGACGATGTTGTCGTGGGCGCTGGGCGCGGACCACGGAGTCGGTTCGACAGTCGGCGTGGTCGTGCTGGGGCTGGCGGTGGTCAAGGTCCGGTTTGTCGGGCTCGACTTCATGGAATTGCGCAACGCGCCGCTCTTGCTACGGGCACCTTTCGAGGCGTATTGCATCATCTTGTGGATGGTTCTCGCCGGTATGTACCTCTGGCTCTGAGCGGGCGATGGCTGGTCAAGGTCAACGTGCCCGCCGTGGGAGCGCGCCCGGATTGATCCAGGCGGCCGCCCGAGAGGTATTCGCAGAGCGAGGATACGGCGCGACGACACGCGAAATCGCTTCGCGCGCGGGGGTTTCGCACGATCTGATCTTCCGATACTTCGACAATAAGGAAAAGTTGTTCTTCGACGCGGTGGTGACACCTCTGCTGGATGCTGTTGGCGGGTTGCATCAGCGGTGGCTCGACGACCCCACCTTGACGGCAATGGACCATGACCGATTGGTTCGTCGGTTCACCGCGGGGTTCTACGAGTTCATGTCGAGCAATCAGTCGATCGCGCGTGCGATGGTGCACGTGTTCGCCGATGAGTCGTCGGGTGACGAACTCGATCGTGTGCGAGCCCGGATCAGCGCGACTCTGGACCCGATCGTGACACCGATGGAACAGTATCTTTCGGCGCAGGGTCTGCGGACGTCTTCGCCGGCCTTGCAGCTGCGGCTACTGATGTTGTTCGTCGGTGTTGCGGCGACCTTTCTGCGAAACACCTATCCCTCCGATAAAGAGGTGCCGAGCGCAGAAGAGATCATCGATGAATTGTCCTTCATCATCTCGGCAGGGTTGCACGTGTCAGGTCGACCGCGCCGGCCGGAATAGCGGCAGCCAAACATGGCTGTCCGGATCGCCGGTGGGTTCGGTCCAATCCTCGAAGAAGACCTCGACCGGCAGGCCGACGTGGATGTCGTCGCGCGATACGTCGACGACGTTGGTGATGAGGCGGACATCGGGCTCGTCCTCGAGTTCCACCATGGCGACGATGTACGCCGGATCCAAACCGGGAATCCAGGGTTGGCGGTTCACGGTGTACGCGGCCACGGTGGCTCGTCCGGACACCGGTTCTGGGCCAACGTCGGTGCTGCGGCAGCGCCAACACGCCGGGCCCGGTGGGTGAAAGAAATGTCCGCACGCTCGGCAGCGGTAGATCATCAGCTGACCGCGTGCCCCGCCGGTCCAGAAGGCATGCGACTCAGTCGAAGGACTGGGGGCGAGCCGGAAATCGGGCCGGCTGTAGGTGGAATCGATCGACATGGTTTAAACAATAAACTATATATTGGTTTGAGGGACTGCGTGGTGTCGTTCCGAGGCCGTGTAACCGATAGCAAGCGATCATGAGATCTGCCAGTGAGTTCCAACCCGCATATCGCTCAGATATGTCCATCCGGGTGGGGCGGGCACGTCGGTCTCCCGAAATCCATGTGCAGCGTTTGGAGATAAGGCCAAATTCGCCGGTCGTTGGCTGCGCGGCCGTGCGGTGGATTGCACCGATCAAAAGCTATGTGCATAGCCGGATTTGTGGCGTTGTCTCTTGGCGCGGGGGAGCCGGTGTCGGCTGGATAGCCGGCATGAGGACTGCGAGGCTCGGCTCGTGGGCAGGGCGTTCATGCTGTACAGGTTCACCCCGCTCGGAACCCGAGTTCCGTCTTACTCGAAAGTGGTGGCGCGCGTTCGGTGCATCGCCGCCGGACATCTGGACTTCCCTCCACTCGGCCGCGGGCCCTGCAGTCCGGCTGACTACTTGTACAGCGTAAAGGTTGCCGTGTACAGTACTGCGGCCTGACGGGAGGCATGCTCATTCGGCCGGTGATCGGCTTCCCGCCCGAGGTGATGCCCTGTATGCCCGGCGATAGGGACCCGTTCCAAGCACGGTGATCATTCCGCCGACCGAGGAGTCAGCGAAACTCGTTGTCGCTGATGCGATCCATTGTTCGCCATCATCTCAATCATCAGGCGCGCAGCACCGCCCGGACGCTAGGGATTCGCTGAGGTACTTCCGTCGCTGAACCGCCGAGGCTACTCTGCTGAGAACACTGTTCTCGTGCAGCGAGTACGCCGACTCGGAAGGGCTGACGGTGAGCGAGTTCGACTACGTCGTGGTGGGTGGCGGGTCTGCGGGGTGCGTATTGGCTGATCGGCTCAGTGTGGACCCCGGCAACAAAGTCTTGCTCCTCGAGGCTGGCGGCACCGACCGCAACCCGTTGGTGTCAATGCCCAAGGGCTTCGCGTTTTTGATGAAAAACCCGCGCTACGTGTGGGAATACGACGTGGAACCGTTTGGGCCGCACCGACAGCAGGAGCATTGGGTCAGGGGCAAGCTACTCGGCGGGTCGAGTTCGATCAATGGGCTGGTCTACAACAGGGGGCAGGCGGCCGACTACGACGATATCGTCGCCCGCGGCAATCCCGGCTGGGGCTGGGACCAGATGCTGCGCGTCTTCCGGACTATCGAGGATCACAGTCTGGGCCCCTCCGCGGTCCGCGGCGCCGGCGGCCCCCTCGGTGTAAGCGTTATCAACACCCACGACGAGGTCTCCGAGGCGCTGATGGATGCTGCGACCACTCTGGGCATCAAGCGGGTCGAGGACATCAACGCCTCCGACGAGGAGCGCACGGGGTACACCGCGGCCACGATGCGGAAGGGTAAACGAGTCAACTCCGCGAGGGCTTTTCTGCACCCCGCTATGAAGCGACCCAACCTCACGGTGCTGACCGGCGTGATCGCCCAACGAATCGTCTTCGAATCCGATCGCGCCGTGGGTGTGGAGGTGAGTTCGGCCAAGGGCAAGCAGGAGCTTCGAGCCTCCCGCGAGGTGATCATC
The DNA here is from genome assembly GCF_001672745.1 of Mycobacterium sp. E1386. Classification (NCBI taxonomy): domain Bacteria; kingdom Bacillati; phylum Actinomycetota; class Actinomycetes; order Mycobacteriales; family Mycobacteriaceae; genus Mycobacterium; species Mycobacterium sp. E1386. The sequence goes on along the minus strand of NZ_LZKH01000054.1, from coordinate 4,282 downwards.
TCGTGCGGGAGTTTGGCAACTCCGAAGCTGTTGCAACTGTCGGGGATTGGGCCGAAAGAAGTATTGACCGCGGCCGGCGTCGACGTCAGGGTGGACAGCCCGCGAATCGGCGAAGGATTGCGCGAGCACCGGTGCATACCGCTGCAGATGCGGCTCAAAGAGAACAAGGGCTACAACCGGTTTCTGTCCACCCCCGTTGGGCAGGCGCGCGCGGGGCTGCGCTATCTGACCACCCGCAAGGGGCCGATCGGCACCGCCGCCTACGACATGCTCACTTTCATCCGCGCCGACCCGGCGAGCGAACGGCCCGACGCCCAAGTGCTCATGACACCCTTCTCGTTGGGTGTCGGGCCCGTGGACGGGGGCATCGAAGGCCGGGCGGGCCTATCCCTCCTGGGCTTCGTTCTGCGGCCGACCAGTCAGGGGTCGGTGCGGATTCGATCGGCCGATCCCGGTCAGCCGCCGCGCGTCGAGGTCGCATACCTCGAAACCGATTACGACAAAAGGGTATCGGTGGCAATGTTCCGGCGCATGCGGGAGATCGTCGAGCAGCATCCCGTCGCCGACATGATCTTTTCGGAGATCGAACCCGGGCCCGCGGTCGACGACGACGACAGCATCCTGCGGGCAGGACTGCTCTACGGCGGCGCCGGGTATCACGCGTCCGGGGCGTGCGCGATGGGGCCGGCGGAATCCGACCCGTTGGACGCCCGCCTGCGTGTGCGTGGGGTGCCCGGGCTGCGCGTCGTCGACGTGTCCATCCTGCCGACGATGGTGGCGGGCAATCTCAACGGCCCCATCATGGCGATGGCCTGGCGGGCCGCCGAAATGATCCTCGAGGACCGATGACCGATCGACAGTTAGGACAGTTGCCATGACCGCTGTGATGCAAGGGATCCGCGTCCTCGAGGTCGCCGAGCACACCTTCGTTCCCGCGGCTTCGGCGATCCTCTCCGACTGGGGCGCGGAGGTGATCAAGGTGGAACCCGCCGAGCGCGGCGACGCGATGCGAGGCATCATGTCAACCGGCAACCTAGGCCTCGACGGTGGTGCGTGGCATCCGCTGCTTCAACATTCCAATCGCGGAAAGCGAAGCATCGGTTTGGATTTGAGCACGCCCGAAGGCGTCGGCATCCTCTACAAGTTGGCGGCGACCTGCGACGTCTTCCTGACCAACAAGCTGCCCGCGGTGCGTTCCAAGCTGCGCATCGACGTCGACGACATCCGGGCCGCCAATCCCAACATCGTTTACGTCCGTGGGTCAGGGTTCGGCTCGCGCGGCCCGGACGCCGATCGCGGGGGATACGACGTGCTGGGCTACTGGTGCCGCGCCGGGGTGGCCTACGGGGCCAAACCCGTTGAATTCGAGTCTATTCCGGGCCAACCGGCCCCTGCGTACGGCGACTCGATCGGTGCGATGACCATCGCCGGCGGCATCTCGGCGGCACTGCTGCATCGCGAACGCACGGGCCAGCCGCCGGTTGTCGACGTGTCGCTTCTCGCCACCGGGATGTGGGCGATGGGGGCCGCCATCGCGTTGTCGCACGAGTTGAACCATCCTTGGGGCCAGTTCCCGGTCGGCACAGATGTGGGCAACCCGCTGGTGGCCACCTACCAGACCTCGGACGGGCACTGGTTGCAATTGGCATGCCTGCAGGGATTTCACTACTGGCCCGAGACTTGTCGGGTGATGGGCCTGGCCGAATTGGTCGATGACGAGCGGTTCGCCGATGTCGCAAGCTTCGCCGCGAACAGCCCCGTCGCGAGGTCGATCCTCGCCGAGCGGTTCGCCTCTGCGCCGCTTGCCGAATGGAAGCAACGCCTCGGCGACTTCCGTGGCCAGTGGGCGCCGGTCCAGGACTCTATCGAGGTGACCGCCGACCCACAGGTCATCGCCAACGGGTATGTGGTGCAGGCCGAGGCCGCCTCGGGTGACAAGCACCCGCTGGTGGCCACGCCCGTCCAGTTCGACGAGGAGCCGGCACCGACGCGACGCGCGCCCGACTTCAACGAACACGGGGACGCGATTTTGACCGACGACCTCGGCATGGACTGGGACGACATCATCGATCTAAAGGTCAAGGGCGTCGTCGCGTGACCGCCGCCGACGCGTTGGTCGACGAGCTGCGTATCCGCGGGGTGATCGAGCGCTACTGCGCGTTACTCGACAGCGGCGCGACCGATGAACTGCTCGAATTGTTCGACGAGAGTTGTTCCTTCGCCGCGATGGGACGGACCTACCGGGGCCGCGCCGAGCTGGCGGCGCTGTGGGCGGGTCTGCGCCCCACCGACCGCCCTGGCACTCTGCATGCTGTCGTCAATCCCGTCATCACCGTCGACGGCGACCATGCGAGCGCTGTGAGTGGTTGGGCAATGCTGGACCGAAGCGGTCAGGCAGGTACGACGGTCATCGCCCTGGCGGGGCGCTACCTGGATAGATTGGCCCGCGGATCCGACGGGGTGTGGCGCTTCACCGATCGCCGCGTGCAGACCCTTGCCAGGCCGGCGGCGACGGCCGAACAACGCACGTGACGGCCCCGTGCGTCATTGAGATCTCTATATGTTCTCATCATGAGCACTACGTGTATCCGTTAGCCGAGGCCAACGTTATCGGCTAATGGAAACGCCGACTCGCTACGCTGTGGTGTGTGAGCAAATCAGGCACCGACGTATCGGCCTGGTTGACGTCGGCGCCACGGCCGGAGTCGCGCTGGCGGGTGCGCTCGACGGAGCGGGCGACCGAGGATGTGCGCAAACGGGCTCAGGCGCGCAGCGACCGGTTCCTGCACATCGCGCTGGAACTGCTCAGTGAGGGAGGCGCGGAAAATCTCTCCGTCCGAAAGGTCGTCGAACGATCAGGCATGTCACTGCGGTCTTTCTACCAATCGTTCAGCGGTACCGACGACCTTTTCCTGGCCATCTACGAAGAAGCCACGCTCGGCGGCCTCGAGCGGCAGCTGGCCGCGGTCGCCGAAGCGGGCACTGACCCGCTGGATCGCCTTCGGGCCTTCATGCAAGCCGAGTGGTTGGCGTCCGATCCGGCCCCGCCACTATTGCAGCGCTCGTTGGTCAGCTTTCATCAGCGGCTCAGCGAAACCCGTCCGGCCGAGCTTTCGGCCTTGCTTCAGCCCCAGCACCGAGCGCTGACCGAGCTACTTGCCGCGTGCCGTGACGCCGGTATGCGCAGTCCGCCGCTAGATGATTCGACGATCGCGTCGATCTTGCTGCACACGACGATGGAGATGTTGCAAGCGCGCGTGCTCGGCTTCTATGTGGGCGAGAACGTCGCGTTCGACCAGTTCTGGACCTTCTTGGAAACCGCCTTTACCCGGCCCTGACCGGGGCGCGAAAGGCGCGCACCCGGACAAGGTCTGTACTGGGTATCGCAAGCATTGCCTGGGGCTGCGGCGTCGGCTAGCCTCGCATGAGAACGGTGTTCTTCTATAGCGGATACACCGACTCGGACTGCGAGGAGAGTTTGCGGTGAATCTTGACGACATGATCTTGGTGAGCATCGATGACCACGTGATCGAACCGCCGGATATGTTCAAAGGCCATGTCCCCCAGAAGTGGGCGGACCAGGCGCCAAAGGTCGAGCGCAGCCCGGAGGGCATTGATCGCTGGGTATTTCAGGGCATCGAGACCTCGACGCCGTTCGGCATGTGCGCGGTGGTCACGTGGCCCAAAGAGGAATGGGGCTTCAACCCCGGCGTGTTCTCCGAGATTCGGCCCGCCTGCTACGACGTCAACCTGCGGGTGCGCGATATGGACGCCGGGGGCGTCCTCGCGTCCATGAACTTCCCGACCATGGCGGGGTTCAACGCGCGGACGTTCTGCGAGGCGGCGGACAAGGACCTCGCGCTGATCATGCTGAAGGCCTACAACGACTGGCACGTCGACGAGTGGTGCGGATCGCATCCGGGCCGGTTCATCCCGATCGGCATTGTGCCGATGTGGGATCCGGAATTGTGCGCGGCCGAGGTGCGGCGTCTGGCCGACAAAGGCTGCAGGGCCATCAGCGTGAGCTGGGTGGGCAGGATGATGTGATGGTCGATCGGAGCGTCAGGCGCCAGCGTGATCAGGCCGCCGCTGGCCCCGATGTGCATGCACAGCACGCTGCCCGTCTCCGACATCGCGGTCAGCATCGGGTCCCAGTGCTCGTTGTGAAAGCTGGGGAAGCCGAAAGCGTGCGGTGCCTCGAGGAAGCTGATGGCCCTGCAGCCTTTGTCGGCCAGACGCCGCACCTCGGCCGCGCACAATTCCGGATCCCACATCGGCACAA
>NZ_LZKH01000053.1:0-19386 GCF_001672745.1 Mycobacterium sp. E1386 | reverse complement strand
ATGGCGATGACCAGCCGGCGGCCACCGCGGGCGGCGGCCCCGACGAACGTCTTGCGGGCCGCGTTGGTGAACCCGGTCTTGCCGCCGATCGCGCCGGGGTAGCGCTGCAACAGCTCGTCCTGGTTGGTGATCGGGTGATCGCCGTTATCGCCGGGGAACATCGCCGACGGCTCGGCCGTGATCTGCGCGAACACCGGGTTGGCCATCGCGGCGCGGAAGATGACGGCCAGGTCGTGCGCCGTCGAGGACCCGGATCCGCCGGGCCCGTCGAGCCCGGACGGCGTCGCGGCATGGGTGCTCGTCGCGCCGAGGGAGGCGGCCTTGGCGTTCATCTTGGCGACCGTGACGTCGGGCCCGCCCAGCATGTGCGCCAGCGTGTTCGCGGCGTCGTTACCCGAGACCAGCAGCAGGCCGTCGAGGAGCTGGCGCGCGGTGTAGGTGCGCCCCGGTTTGATGCCGACGCAGTTGCACTCGACCTGGGTGTCGGCGGCGTCGGCGACGACGGTGGAGTCCAGGCTCACCGAGTCGAGGACCACCTGGGCGAGCAGCGTCTTGATGGTGCTCGCCGGCGGGTGGGGCACGTTCTGGTCGCGGCCGGCCAGCACCTGACCGCTGTCGAGGTCGGCGACGATCCAGGTCTGGGCCGGGCCGTCCGGGATCGGCACCGAGCCCACCGGCTGCATGCTGTCGGCCCACGACGCGGGGACGGTCGCGCCGCACGCACCCACCGTGAGCAGGGCCGCGACGCCGACCCTGAGGGCCATGACCTTGCGCATGGGCCGAAAGTCTAACTTCCGGGCCTGTTCGCCGTCGATTTTCGTCTACTGTCCGATGCATGTTGAGCCTGGCCGAGATTTCCGACCGCTTAGAGATCCAGCAGCTTCTGGTGGACTATTCCACCGCCATCGACCAGCGCCGATTCGACGACCTCGACAAGGTGTTCACGGAAGACGCCTACATCGACTACACCGCCCTCGGCGGCATCGAAGGCCACTATCCGGAGGTCAAGAAGTGGCTGTCGGAGGTGCTGCCGAACTTCCCGGTATACGCGCACATGCTGGGCAACTTCTCGGTGCGGATCGACGGGGATACGGCGTCTTCGCGGGTGATCTGCTTCAACCCGATGGTGCTCGGCGGGGATAAGGATCAGGTGCTGTTCTGCGGGCTCTGGTACGACGACGAGTTCGCCCGCACGTCCGAGGGCTGGCGGATGACCCGCCGGGTCGAGACCAAGGTCTTCCAGAAGGTCATGTAGGCCGGCTTCGGCCAGGACGGCACCCTCGCGGCGATCGAGCGGATTTCTGGCGCGGCGCCCTGGTCTGGCACAATAGGCGGCTGTCCACCGAGCGATTACGCATCGCTTCGTGGTCATACACGCGAGGCAAAACCGGATCCGGGCATCCCGCCCCGATCGCTGAATTGCAGCGTGACACACACAGGAGAACCCGCTTAACCATGGCTGTGAAGATCAAGCTGACTCGGCTTGGCAAGATCCGCAATCCCCAGTACCGCATCGCCGTCGCCGACGCGCGGACGCGGCGTGACGGTCGCTCCATCGAGGTCATCGGCCGTTACCACCCGAAGGAAGACCCGAGCCTCATCGAGATCAACTCCGAGCGTGCGCAGTACTGGCTGTCCGTGGGTGCTCAACCCACCGAGCCCGTGCTCAAGCTGCTGAAGATCACCGGCGACTGGCAGAAGTTCAAGGGCCTGCCGGGCGCCGAGGGCCGCTTGAAGGTCGCCCCGCCGAAGCCCAGCAAGCTCGAGCTGTTCAACGCCGCGCTGGCCGAGGCCGAGGGCGGTCCGACCACCGAGGCCGCGAAGCCGAAGAAGAAGGCGCCGGCGAAGAAGGCCGCCAAGGCCGCCGAGCCGGAGGCCGCCACGCCGGAAGCCGCCGCCCCCGAGGCGCCCGCTGAGGCCGCGGCGACCGAGCCGGCCGCCGAGGGCGGCGAGCAGGCCGCGCCGGCCACCGAAAGCTGACTGACGTGAGCACCGTCGTCGTTGACGCAGTGGAGCACCTGGTCCGCGGGATTGTCGACAACCCCGACGATGTCCGGGTCGACATGGTGACCAGCCGCCGCGGCAGAACTGTCGAGGTCCACGTCCATCCCGACGACCTGGGCAAGGTGATCGGTCGCGGCGGACGCACCGCGACCGCCCTGCGCACTCTGGTCGCCGGTATCGGGGGCCGTGGTATCCGCGTCGACGTGGTGGACACCGACCAGTAGCCGCTGATGGAGCTCCGTTGGAGTTGACCGTCGGGCGCGTCGCCAAGGCGCACGGGATCGGCGGCGAGGTCGTCGTCGAGATCCGCACCGACGACCCCGCGACCCGTTTCGCACCGGGTAATGCTCTGCGCGGCAAGGCATCCCGCGGTGGGGAAGAACGTGACTTCGTCGTCGAGAGCGCGCGCGAACACGGTGGGCGGCTGCTGGTGCGATTGGCCGGGGTGACGGACCGGGACGCCGCCGACGCGCTGCGCGGCACCGTGTTCGTCGTCGATTCCGATGATCTGCCGCCCATCGAGGAGCCCGACACCTACTACGACCACCAACTCGAAGGGCTGCACGTCCGGACCGTTACGGGCCAGGACGTCGGCGTCGTCGCCGAGGTGCTGCACACCGCCGGGGGCGAGCTGTTGGCGGTGCGCCGAGGCGACGGCGGGGAAGTGCTGGTGCCGTTCGTCGGCGCGATCGTCACCTCGGTGTCGCTCGACGACCGCAGCGTCGAGATCGATCCGCCCGAGGGCCTGCTGGATCTGGCATGAGAATCGACGTCGTCACGATCTTCCCCACCTTCCTCGACCCGTTGCGACAATCGTTGCCAGGCAAGGCGATTCAGTCGGGCCGAGTCGACCTGCGGGTGCACGATCTGCGTCGTTGGACGCACGACGTGCATCGCTCAGTCGACGACGCGCCGTACGGCGGCGGCCCCGGGATGGTGATGAAGGCCCCGGTGTGGGGCGAAGCGCTGGACGAAATCTGTTCGGAGCGAACCGTTTTGGTTGTACCCACCCCGGCCGGTGCGTTGTTCACGCAGGCTGACGCCCAGCGGTGGAGCGCCGAGGAGCACCTGGTGTTCGCGTGCGGCCGTTACGAGGGCATCGACCAGCGGGTCATCGACGATGCGGCCCGGCGGATGCGGGTCGAGGAGGTCTCGATCGGCGACTATGTCCTGCCCGGCGGGGAATCGGCGGCGGTGGTGATGATCGAGGCCGTGGTGCGCCTGCTCGAGGGTGTCCTCGGCAATCCGGCGTCGCACCGCGAGGATTCGCACTCCCCAGCCCTGGACCGGCTGCTGGAGGGGCCCAGCTACACCCGGCCGCCGAGCTGGCGCGGGCTCGACGTTCCCGAGGTGTTGCTATCCGGCGACCACGCGCGCGTCGCCGCCTGGCGCCGGGAGGTCTCGCTGCAACGCACCCGCGAGCGCCGGCCCGAGCTGCTGGACCCGCGAGATTAGAGCCCGCGGCCCAGCGGGTCGATCCGGCCCTCGGGAAATATCGTCCTGACCGCCCGGGTGATGGTGTCGCGGGCGGTGGCGTCGTCGGAGGGCTGCAGGGACTGCACCACCATGATGTAGCGACGATCCGCGCCGATCACCCCGGTCGACAGGTGCATCCAGTCGGCGCCGATGCAGCACATCCAGCCCTGCTTGACCGCAACGGGCTCGGCGTACAGCCCATCCGGGATGCCGAAGCGTTGGGGGTAGCCGTCGAGCCCGTTCGGGGTGGACTGCGCCAGGTCGTCCACGATGACCTTCGCCTTGTCGGCGGGCAGCCCGCCCGACCCGTCTAGCAGCATCTCGTAGTAGCGGATCAGGTCGGTCGTGGTGCTCATCGTGTTCCACCAGCGCCCGTCGCTGGGCGGGGTGGTCGACGTGAGCCCGTAGCGGGCCGCGACCGCTGTGATGATGGCGTTCTCGCCGCCCTGGCCCCAGAACTTCTCGGCCGCGCCGTCGTCGGATGACTGCAACATGATGTCCAACGCCTGGCGGTCGTCGGCGGTCAGCGCGGCCTTGCCCTCCGATGCGTGCAGCAGCAGGTCGTCGGCGATGAACAGCTTGGCCACCGACGCAGTGCCGATGACCTGGCTGTTGCCGGTGGAGACCAGCTGGTGGGTCTTGCGATCGAGGATCGCCACCGAGAGGGCGGCTCCGCCGGCGGCGGCTTCGTCGGTCGCCTGCTGCACCCGCGCCTGCAGGCCGACGGGCCCCGGGCTCGTCAGTTGCCGTTCGGGCTGGGGTGGCTTGACCGCCTCGAGCATGAGCTCGGCCGATTGTGGGGGCGGCTGGCGCAGACCTCGGTCGGGCGTGACGTAGACCGGGAGGCTATAGACCTTGGCCTGTACCTTCGCCTCGCATCCGGCAGCCACGATCAACGCCACCGCCGCTGTGGCGGTGAACAGAATCAGCGGCCGAACGCGCATTCCTCTCCTCCGACGTGCTCCGGCGCACCCAAGTGCACGGGTGCCGGGCCGGATCGCGCCACCTGCCCCGGCCTACGCAAGGTCCGGTAGCGCCTTCGGGCCCCAGTCATATGTACCATTCACCAGCGTTTTCGGCTCGTTGCGAACCGCCTCCGAGGCTGTGATTTTCGTGGCAAGCCTCCCGTCTGGCACAATTGACCAGTTGTCTCCAGCGGTGGCCGGCCGGCCGGGCCGCTTCTTGCCTGCTGCGAGATACGCCCAAGTTGCCCCAGACCATCGGCTTGGCGACTGCCTCACATCCAGGTGAGCGCTGTTGCCGCAGGCCGCGAGCGCAAGGAAGTGTCTTCTTACGATGAACCGCCTGGACTTCGTCGACCAAGCGTCGCTGCGCGACGACATCCCGGTTTTCGGCCCGGGCGACACCATCAACGTGCACGTCAAGGTCATCGAGGGCGCCAAGGAGCGTATCCAGGTGTTCAAGGGCGCGGTGATCCGTCGGCAGGGCGGTGGCATCCGCGAGACCTTCACCGTCCGCAAGGAGAGCTACGGCGTCGGCGTCGAGCGGACCTTTCCCGTGCATTCGCCGAACATCGACCACATCGAGGTGGTGACCCGTGGCGATGTCCGCCGCGCCAAGCTGTACTACCTGCGTGAGCTTCGCGGCAAGAAGGCCAAGATCAAGGAAAAGCGCTGAGCCGGGACGGCCGGGCGGCGGTCGCGGTCGGTTTAGCGCGCCACAATCTGCGCTGGCTACTCTGATCTCGTGACCGATCCCACGGACTCATCTGAGCCCCAGTCCGCCCAGTCAGAGCCGAAGGTCTCCACCCGCATCCCGGACACGCCCGAAGGCGAGTCCCCGGAGATTCCCGAACCGGGAGAGGCGCCCGACGAGGGCGCGCCGGAGCGCACCAAGCGATCCGCGCTGAGGGAATTCGCGCTGCTGGCGGTGATCGCGGTGGCCCTCTATTACGTCATGTTGACGTTCGTGGCACGGCCCTACCTCATTCCGTCGGAATCGATGGAGCCGACGCTGCACGGGTGCACCGGGTGTGTCGGCGACCGGATCATGGTCGACAAGGTCAGCTATCGCTTCGAGTCGCCCCGTCCCGGGGACGTCATCGTCTTCAAGGGACCGCCCTCCTGGAACCTGGGGTACAAGTCGATCCGGTCGAACAACACCGTGCTGCGGTGGGCGCAGGATGCGCTGTCCTTCATCGGCTTCGTGCCTCCCGACGAAAACGACTTGGTCAAGCGGGTCATCGCGGTTGGGGGGCAGACCGTGCAGTGCCGGGCCGACACCGGGCTGACGGTCGACGGCAAGCCGCTCAAGGAGCCCTACCTGGATACGAACACCATGATGGCCGACCCGGCGAAGTACCCGTGCCTGGGCAGCGAGTTCGGGCCGGTCACGGTTCCGCAGGGGCGGCTGTGGGTGATGGGCGACAACCGGACGCACTCGGCGGATTCCCGCGCCCACTGCAACAGTGTCCCGACCGAGGCGCTCAAGGGAGTGTTGTGCACCGGCGATCCCGCGTCGGGGACCGTGCCGGTGTCCAACGTGATCGGCAAGGCGAGGTTCATCGTGTGGCCGCCCGGGCGATGGGGTGGCGTCTCTTCGGTGAACCCGCAGCAGCATCAGTAGCCATGGCCACGACGTGGCCGCCGCGGACGGTGATCCGCAAGTCGTCGGGGTTGCGGACCCTGGAGTCTGCGCTGTACCGCAGCGGCCTGGGGCCGGTGGCCGGCGTGGACGAAGTCGGCCGCGGCGCCTGCGCGGGCCCACTGGTGGTGGCGGCCTGCGTGCTTGGCCCGGGACGCCTGGAAAGCCTTGCCGCGCTTGACGATTCGAAAAAGCTCACCGAGAGTGCCCGGGAAAGGCTGTTCCCGCTGATCCGCCGTTACGCGCTGGCTTATCACGTGGTGTTCATCCCGCCGGCCGAAGTGGACCGGCGCGGCGTGCATGTCGCCAACATCGAAGGAATGCGCCGCGCCGTGGCGGGCCTGGCGCTGCGGCCCGGTTACGTGCTCAGCGACGGATTCCGGGTGCCCGGCCTGGCGGTGCCGTCCCTTCCGGTCATCGGCGGCGACGCGGTGGCGGCGTGCATCGCCGCCGCCAGCGTGCTGGCGAAGGTAAGCCGGGACCGGTTGATGGTCGCCATGGACGCCGACCACCCGGGTTATGGCTTCGCCGAGCACAAGGGCTACAGCACACCGGCGCACAGCAGGGCGCTGACGCGGATGGGTCCCTGCCCCGAACACCGCCGTTCGTTCATCAACGTCCGGCGCGTGGCCATAGGGTCGGCAGGGTCGGGCGGCCGCGTCGTGGCCGAATGCCGACCGGACCCTCGCCCGCGCGCGGCGGATATCGGTGAGGAAAGATGGGACCAGGATTCCCCGGGCGGAACGCCGGGGGAAGTGTTTCTCCGAGAAGGACGTCTGAACAGATGAGTGCCGAGGATCTCGAAAAGTACGAAACCGAGATGGAGCTCTCGCTGTACCGCGAATACAAGGACATCGTCGGCCAGTTCAGCTTCGTCGTGGAAACCGAGCGGCGCTTCTACCTGGCCAACAGCGTGGAGATGGTGCCCCGCAACGCCGACGGCGAGGTGTACTTCGAGCTGCGACTGTCCGACGCCTGGGTGTGGGACATGTACCGCCCGGCGCGGTTCGTCAAGCAGGTGCGGGTGGTGACGTTCAAGGACGTCAACATCGAAGAGGTGGAAAAGCCCGAGCTGCGGCTGCCGGAGTAGCCGAGGCTAGCCGTTCTCCTTGTCTTCCGCGGACGGCAGCTCGCCCCGTCTGTCGATGACCTCCCGCGCCACATCGGCCAGCTTGATGTTCAGCGCCTGGGAATGGCGCCGCAGTAGGTCGAACGCCTGCGTCTCGGTCATGTCGTGGAGCAGCATCAACATGCCGACCGCCTTGCCGATCTCGCGGTTGCTCAGCAATCCCCGCCGCAGGCTGGTGGCGTCCTCGCCCTTGGCGACCGCGTTGATGGCCACGCTGGCGAACGCGGCCAGCACCGCCGCGCGCCCGGCCGACTCGGCGTCGAACACGTTGGGACTGTCGCTGAACAGGTTGAGCGCGGCGGCTTTGCGTTTGTCCACCAGCAGCCGAAAGCCCATCGCCCCGCGCACCGGCGTTTCCGCCACCAGGACCTTCGCCAGCTGCGGCCACAGCGACGGCGTCGTCAGGTCCGGGTCGATCTGCGGGGTCTCCTCCTCGATGGCGTCGATGCAGGGGCCGTCGCCCGATCGCCGCTCCAGCTCGTCGATATCCCGCGCCAGCTGGTCACTCGCGCCCACGGTGACGTAGCGGTCGCCGTCACGCAACAACAGGCTGGCGTGGTCGCATCCGCGGACGACCAGGGTGGCGGCGATGCAGATGGCGGCATACATCTGGCCGGCGTCCGAGCCCTGGTAGATGATCTCGGCCAGCGCGGCGAACACCGTCCCGGGGTCGGCCTTCTCCCCGCCCGGTGTCGGACCGGCCGTCGATTCGTCCCCCATGTTGTGCCTCATTCCCTGCGCTCGGGCAGTCTGACCCCGCGTTTCGATCGCCGTAGATTATCGGCCCTGGGACCGGCCCCCACACGCTGTTCGGTGCGATTGCGACGAAACCCACGCACCCCGGCCGCGGGCGAAGGCCCGCTGACACTACGGGTACCCGCGCGTCCGGCGCGCACGAATCGGCGCACCCGCGGGTTGCGGGCGTGGTGACATTTGCCACCTGTGGTTTCGGCGCGCGCCCGGCGGGAAAAAGCCTTCAAGTGGGAATTACCGTCGCGGTGACAGGGCCAACCGGCGAGATCGGTATGTCCGCGGTGACGGCGCTGGAGCGTGAACCCGCCGTGGACGCCATCGTCGGGATGGCGCGCCGGCCGTTCGACCCGTCGTCGCGCGGCTGGCAGAAGACCACCTATCAGCAGGGCGACATCCTGGACCGCGAGGCCGTCGACGCCCTGGTGGCGCAGGCCGACGTGGTCATCCACCTGGCTTTCATCATCATGGGGTCGCGGGAAGAGAGCGCCCGCATCAACCTGCAGGGCACCCGCAACGTGTTCGAGGCGACGGTCGCCAGCGAGCGGACACGTCGCCTGGTCTACACCTCGTCGGTGGCGGCCTACGGGTATCACGGCGACAACCCCGACCCGCTGACCGAGGACGTTCCGGCACGAGGGTCCGACGAGCACTACTACTCGGCACAGAAGGCGGCGTGCGAGGCGCTGCTCGGCGAGATCACCAAGGACTCGCCCCTCGAGGTGTTCGTGCTGCGGCCGTGCATCGTCGCCGGGCCCAACGCCAAAGTTCTGGCCGATGCCATGCCGTGGAACCAACTACCCGGCCCGATGCGGGCCGTGGTCAAGGCGGTGCCGATACTCAAGCCCGTCGTTCCGGATCCGGGCATCCCGCTGCAGCTGGTACACCACGACGACGTCGCGAGCGCGATCGCGCTGGCGGCGACCACCCCGGCACCGCCCGGGGCGTACAACATCGCCGGCGACGGCGTCGTGACGGTGGGCGACGTGGCCAGGGCCCTGGGCGGCCGCCCCGTGCGGGTGCCGGCCGCTGCGGCCTCGGCGGCGTCGGCGGCGCTTTCGCGGGTGCCGCTCGTACCGTCCATGCTGGAATGGCTGCACACCGCGCGCACGTCGATGGTCATGGACACCACCAAAGCGCGCACCCAACTCGGCTGGCGGCCGGTGCACTCCTCGGCGGAAACCCTGAGGGCGCTGGCTTCGGCGGTGTGACGCCGACCAGGGTAGTTTGGCTGCGTGAGGTCCCAGCGTTTCGCCGCGATCCCGGCTGACGGTGAATTCGCCTAGTGCGGCACGTAACTGCGCGCCGGCGGGTGAAACATCTAACCGCCGGGAAAGTCGTCAGCCGGTCGGAGACGCTGGTCGTCGAGGAGCCGCTGGAGATCCGGGTGAACGGCGCGGCGGTCACCGTGACGATGCGCACCCCGGGCGCGGATTTCGAACTCGCGCAAGGCTTTCTGCTCACCGAGGGGATCATCACCGGCCGCGACGACGTGTTGACGATCCGCTATTGCGGCGGCGCCGTCGAGGGCGCGAACACCTATAACGTGCTCGACGTGACGCTGGCCGCCGGCGTCACGGTGCCGGCCCTCGACGTGACCCGCAACTTCTACACCACCTCGTCGTGCGGGGTCTGCGGCAAGGCGTCGCTGGACGCCGTGCGGCTGATCGGCCGCTTCGCACCCGGCGCGGACCCCGCCACCGTGACGGCGGCCGCCCTCGAGGCGATGCCCGCCCAACTGCGTTCGGCGCAAAAGGTTTTCGATAGCACCGGTGGTCTGCACGCCGCGGCGCTGTTCGCCGCCGACGGCACCATGCTGGCGGTGCGGGAGGATGTCGGCAGGCACAACGCGGTCGACAAGGTCATCGGCTGGGCGCTGGAACAGCGGCGGGTGCCGCTGGTCGGCTCGGTGCTGTTGGTCAGTGGGCGGGCCTCCTTCGAGTTGACGCAAAAAGCGGTGCTGGCCGGGATTCCGGTGCTGGCCGCCGTGTCCGCGCCGTCGTCACTGGCGGTCTCGTTGGCCGAGGAGTCGGGCATCACGCTGGTGGCATTCCTGCGGGAGGACTCGATGAACATCTACACCAGGGCGGACCGAATCGGCTAGTCGGTTGTGGCCCGGTTGTGGATGTAGACGGCACTGGGGATAACCGGTCGACGCGGACGGGTCGCGGGCGTCGCTGCGGCCCCGCCGCGTCAGGGTTGTCGGACACATTGGCTCCCATGACGACCGAAACGACTTTGACGCGGGTCCAACTCGGGGCGCTGGGTGAGGCGCTCGCCGTGGACCACCTGACGAGGATGGGATTGCGTATCCTGCAACGTAATTGGCGCTGCCGCTACGGCGAACTCGACGTGATCGCCTGCGACGAGGCCACCCGCACGGTGGTGTTCGTCGAGGTGAAGGCCCGTACCGGGGACGGCTACGGCGGGCTGGCATACGCGGTCACCGAGCGCAAGGTTCGCCGGCTGCGCCGACTCGCCGGCCTGTGGCTGGCCGGCCAGGACAAGGGCTGGGCGGCGCTGCGGATCGACGTGATCCGGGTGCGGATCGGGCGCCGGCGCACACCCGAAATCACTCACCTGCAAGGGATCGGCTGATGGCGCTGGGTCGCGCGTTCTCGGTCGCCGTCCGCGGGGTGGACGGCCAAATCGTGGAGATCGAAGCCGACATCACCTCCGGACTGCCGGGCGTGCATCTGGTCGGTCTGCCCGACGCCGCCCTGCAGGAGTCCCGTGACCGGGTCAGGGCGGCGGTCGCCAACACCGGCAACAGCTGGCCGATGGCGCGGCTCACGCTCGCGCTGTCCCCGGCGACGCTGCCCAAGATGGGCTCCGTCTACGACATCGCCCTGGCCGCGGCCGTCCTGTCGGCGCAACGGAAGAACCCGTGGGACCGCCTGGAGAAGACGGTGCTGCTGGGTGAGCTGTCGCTGGACGGCCGGGTCCGTCCGGTGCGCGGCGTACTGCCGGCGGTGCTGGCCGCCAAACGCGACGGCTGGCCGACCGTCGTGGTCCCGGTGGACAACCTGGCCGAGGCCAGCCTGGTCGACGGGATCGACGTCTGGGGCGTGCGCACGTTGGGGCAGCTGCAGAAGTGGCTCAGCGGGTCCGCCGCCCTGGACCACAGGATCACCGCGACGGCCACCGCAGCCGAGGCCTCGGCGGATCTCTCCGATGTGGTGGGGCAGACCCAGGCGCGCTTCGCGGTGGAGGTCGCCGCGGCCGGGTCACATCACCTCATGCTCACCGGACCGCCGGGCGTCGGCAAAACCATGCTGGCGCAACGGCTTCCGGGCCTGTTGCCACCGCTGTCGGAGAGCGAGTCGCTGGAAGTCACCGCGATCCATTCCGTGGCCGGGCTGCTCTCGGGGGACACGCCGCTGATCACCACGCCGCCGTTCGTGGCGCCACACCACAGCTCCAGCGTGGCGGCGCTCGTCGGCGGCGGTTCGGGCATGGCGCGCCCGGGGGCGGTCAGCCGCGCGCACCGCGGGGTGCTCTTCCTAGACGAATGCGCCGAAATCAGCGTCAGGGCGCTGGAGGCATTGCGAACCCCCTTGGAGGACGGGGAGATTCGGCTCGCTCGACGCGATGGGGTGGCCTGTTACCCGGCCCGGTTCCAGCTGGTGTTGGCCGCCAACCTGTGCCCGTGCGCGCCCGCCGATCCGCAGGACTGCATTTGCGCGGCGGCGGTCAAGCGTCGCTACCTGGGCAAGCTGTCCGGGCCCCTGCTCGACCGGGTGGACCTGCGGGTGGAAATGCATTCGGTGCGCGCGGGTGCCTTCTCGGGCGCCGAAGCCGAATCGACGGCACAGGTTCGCCAACGGGTGGCGCAGGCCCGCGCGGCCGCGGCCGAGCGGTGGCTGCCGCACGGATTCCGCACCAACGCCGAGGTCAGCGGGGTCCTGTTGCGCCGCAAGTTCCGGCCCGGCAACGCCGCGATGTCGCCGCTACAGCAAGCCCTCGACCGGGGGCTGCTCAGCATCCGGGGGCTGGACCGCACCCTGCGGGTCGCGTGGAGCCTGACCGACCTGGCCGGCGGCGTATCGCCCGGGCCCGCGGAGGTCGCGGCCGCGCTCAGCTTCCGCCAACCGGGAGCCCAGCGATGAGCGCCGGACCCGGGTCACCAGTACGCCTTCGTCAGCAAGTCGTTGTGCCCGCCCCGGACCACGATCGCGACGGTCACCAGGATGGCGAACGCCCTGGCGAACTGCGCCATCGCGCGGCCGCCTTCACCGCGTTGTTCCAAGTCGCGCAGTGCTACGGAAGCGAGGGCGCCGCTCAGGATGGGAATGGGCAAGCCGCACCAGCTGACCAGGCTCAGGGCGAACGCCGCGATAGCCCACGGGTTCACGGGACGGGCGGGAGCGGCGAGCCGGGTCGGCAGGCAGATGGTCATTGTTCGGTCCTTTCCTTGCCGGCTAGATGGCGAACGAGGGGCCACGACAACACATTCGCGTACGGGGCTATACGGATCCTTGGCGAACTCTTGGAGCCGGGAGCACGGCGATGCTGACCGCGGTCGACGATCCCGCGCTGCGCGCCTGGGCGTACCTGTCCCGGGTGGCCGAGCCGCCCTGCGCCGAGCTCGCCACCCTCGTGCGATCCGTTGGTCCGGCGGAGGCCGCCGACCGGGTCCGTCGCGGACTGGTGGACGACGGGCTGGCGCGGCACACCGAAGCGCGGCGCGAAATCGACTGCGCCGCCGCCGACCTCGAGCTACTCGCCCGCCGGGGCGGACGGTTGATCACCCCCGATGACGACGAGTGGCCGCTGCTGGCGTTCGCCGCGTTCGGGAATGCCCCGGCGAAAGCTCGCGGCGGGGCGCCGATGGTGTTGTGGGCGCAGGGCCCGATCCGGCTCGACGAGGTGACGCACCGCGCGGCCGCCGTGGTGGGCACTCGGGCTGCGACGGCGTATGGCGAGCAGGTGGCCGAGGACCTGGCGGCGGGGCTGGCGCAACGTGAGGTCGCGGTCGTCTCCGGCGGCGCCTACGGCATCGACGGCGCGGCCCACCGGGCGGTGTTGAACGCGGACGGAATCACCGTGGCCGTTCTCGCCGGCGGGCTCGACATTCCCTATCCGAGCGGCCACACGGCGCTGCTGCACCGCGTGGGGCAACACGGGCTGCTCTTCACCGAGTACCCGCCCGGTGTCCGGCCGGCCCGCCACCGATTCCTGACCCGCAATCGCCTGGTTGCCGCCGCCGCGGGGGCCGCGGTGGTGGTGGAAGCCGGCCTGCGCAGCGGCGCCGCGAACACCGCCGCCTGGGCGAGGGCGCTGGGCCGGGTGGTGGCCGCCGTGCCGGGGCCGGTGACGTCGTCCGCGTCGGCCGGGTGCCATGCGTTGCTGCGCAACGGCGCCGAGCTGGTGACCCGGGCCGACCACGTCGTCGAGCTGATCGGCCGCATCGGGGAGCTGGCAGCCGAGGAGCCGCGCCCGGCGACGGCACTCGACGGGCTCAGCGACGACGAGCGCCGGGTGTACGAGGCGCTGCCCGGCCGCGGCGCCGCCACCGTCGAGCAACTCGCGGTCGCGTCGGGGCTGGCGCCCGAGCGGGTGTTGGGTCCGCTGGCGATCCTCGAGCTGGCCGGGTTGGTGCAGCGTCAGGAGGGCAGGTGGCGACTTCTCCGGGCCGCGAGCGGCCAAGCTGCATCGACGACGCGGCTCGTATAGTCGACGGGGGTCGGGCGGGGACAGGAGGACAAGTGGCGGGTCGACCTCTGCAACGCTTCGAGGTTGTCGATACCAAGGAACTCACACCGCACATGGTCGGCGTGGTGCTGAGGAGCAAGGACTTCGACGCCTTCGTGCCAAGCAAATTCACCGACTCCTACGTGAAGTTGGCGTTCGTCGCGGACGACGTCGACGTCGCGGACCTGCCCCAGCCGCTGACCCTGGACAGCTTCGCCGGCCTGCCCCCCGAGAAGAGGCCGTCGGTCCGGACCATGACCGTCCGGCACGTGGATGCGGCGGCCGGCGAGATCACGCTGAACATCGTCGTGCACGGCGAGCACGGGGTCGCGGGCCAATGGGCCGCGGCGGCCCAGCCCGGCCAGCGCATCTTCCTGATGGGGCCAGGCGGTGCCTACACCCCCGACCCGGCGGCCGACTGGCATCTGCTGGCCGGCGACGAGTCGGCGCTTCCGGCCATCGCCGCGGCGCTGGAGGCGCTGCCCCCCAACGCCGTTGGCAAGGCGTTCATCGAGGTGGCGGGCCAGGAAGACGAGATTCCGCTGACCGCGCCGGAAGGCGTCGAGGTGCATTGGGTCTATCGCGGCGGGCGGGCCGA
The DNA here is from genome assembly GCF_001672745.1 of Mycobacterium sp. E1386. NCBI lineage: Bacteria > Bacillati > Actinomycetota > Actinomycetes > Mycobacteriales > Mycobacteriaceae > Mycobacterium > Mycobacterium sp. E1386. The sequence continues at coordinate 5,131 of NZ_LZKH01000053.1, read as the reverse complement.
TTTGGTCCCCGAGGACCGCGCCGGCGACCACGCACCGCTCATCGAGGCGGTCACCACCACGCCGTGGCTGCCCGGTCAGGTGCACGTCTTCATTCACGGCGAGGCGCAAAGCGTGATGCACAATCTGCGGCCCTACATCCGCAAGGAGCGCGGCGTGGACGCCAAGTGGGCGTCGTCCATCTCGGGTTACTGGCGCCGCGGCCGCACCGAAGAGACGTTCCGGCAATGGAAGAAGGAATTGGCCGAGGCGGAGGCCGGGGCTTCCTAGCGGATTCGTCGGCCTGACCGCCGGCTGGCATCCTCTACTCCCATGGCGCATTACGGCGATTACCAGAACGAGATCTACTTCAAGGGTCTGGGCGGGATCGCGCCCGCGCTGCCGATGGCCTTCGCGGAGCTGGAGGCCCGGGCCGAGCGGGCGATGTCGCCGTCGGTGTGGTCCTACGTCACCGGTGGCGCCGGAGACGAGCGCACCCAACGCGCCAATCGCGAGGCGTTCGACCGCTGGGGCCTGATGCCCCGCATGTTCGTCGGCGCCGCCGAGCGGGACCTGTCGGTTGAGGTGTTTGGCCTCACGCTGCCGTCACCGTTGTTCATGGCCCCGATCGGCGTGATCGGCATCTGCGCTCAAGACGGCCACGGCGACCTGGCCACCGCGCGCGCCGCCGCGGCCACCGGTGTCCCAATGGTCGTTTCCACGCTGACCGCCGACCCGCTGGAAGACGTCGCCGCCCAGTTCGGCGACACCCCCGGCTTTTTCCAGCTGTACACGCCGAAGAATCGCGAGCTCGCCGCCAGCCTCGTGCAACGCGCCGAGGCCGCCGGCTACAGGGGCATCATCGTCACCCTGGACACCTGGATTCCCGGATGGCGTCCGCGGGACCTCAGCACGGCGAACTTTCCGCAATTGCGGGGCCTGTGCCTGAGCAACTACACCAGCGACCCGGTCTTTCGCGCCGGCCTGCCGCGCCCGCCCGAGGAGGACCCGCAGGCCACTGTGCTGCAGTGGATCACGACGTTCGGCAATCCGTTGACGTGGGACGACCTTCCGTGGTTGCGATCGCTGACCGAGCTACCGCTCATCATCAAGGGCGTCTGCCATCCCGACGACGCCCGGCGCGCCAAGGACGGCGGCGTCGACGGCATCTACTGCTCGACGCACGGCGGCCGCCAGGCCAACGGCGGCCTGCCCGCGCTGGACTGCCTGCCGGGTGTGGTCGAGGCGGCCGACGGCCTGCCGGTGCTGTTCGATTCGGGCATCCGCAACGGCGCCGACATCGTCAAAGCGCTGGCGCTGGGCGCGACCGCGGTGGGCGTCGGCCGGCCGTACGCGTACGGCCTGGCGCTCGGTGGGGCCGACGGCATCGTGCACGTGCTGCGTTCGCTGCTGGCCGAAGCGGACCTGATCATGGCCGTCGACGGCTATCCGACACTGAAAGATCTCACCCCGGACACGCTTCGGCGCGTCGACTGATCGGAGTCCGCGGCTCATGCGAACGTCGCAGGCGTGGAGGCCATCCTCGAGGAGTTCGACGAATACCTGTCGCTGCAATGCGGCCGGTCGGCCCACACCCGTCGGGCCTATCTCGGCGACGTGCGCTCGTTGCTGAACTTTCTCGACGACCGCGGCGCCGGACTGGACGGATTGAACCTGCCCCTCTTGCGGTCCTGGTTGTCGGCCTCGGGGGCCGCGGGTGCCGCCCGCACCACGCTCGCCCGTCGCACCTCGGCGGTCAAGGCGTTCACCGCGTGGGCCGTCCGGCGCGGGCTGCTGGCCGCGGACCCGGCGGCCCGGCTTCAGGTGCCCAAGGCGCACCGCACCCTGCCGGCGGTGCTGCGCCAAGACCAGGCCCTCGACGCAATGGCCGCCGCGAAATCCGGTGCCCAACAAGGCGATCCGATGGCATTGCGGGACCGGTTGATCGTCGAGATGCTGTATGCCACCGGGATCCGGGTGAGCGAACTGTGCGGCCTGGACGTCGACGATGTGGACGCCGGGCACCGGCTGATCCGGGTGCTCGGTAAGGGCAACAAGCAGCGCACCGTGCCGTTCGGGACGCCGGCCGCCGAGGCGCTGCGCGCCTGGCTGGACGAGGGGCGTCCCGCGCTGGTGACCGCCGAGTCTGGGCCGGCGCTGCTGCTGGGTGCGCGTGGGCGGCGGCTCGATGTCCGCCAGGCCCGCACCGTCGTGCACGAGACGGTGTCCGCGGTGGACGGCGCGCCGGACATGGGGCCGCACGGCCTGCGGCACAGCGCGGCCACGCATCTGCTGGAAGGCGGGGCCGACCTGCGGGTCGTTCAGGAACTGCTCGGCCATTCGAGCCTGGCGACCACGCAGCTCTACACCCATGTCGCCGTCTCGCGGTTGCGGGCGGTGCACGATCAGGCCCATCCGCGGGCATGAGCGTGCGCTCAGGACGTTGAGTGTGCGGCCTGGGCGGCGACACGCCGCGCGGGACCGCCTTAGGCGCACACTCAACCCCGCTGCAGCGGCTTGAGCCGGATCGGCGTCGACTTCACCAAACCCAGCGGATCGACATAGTGCGCGCCCGAGGCCGGACCCCACATCGCGCCCCAGTGCAGGCACGCGGCGGCCCGGCAGCCGGGATGCCCGGCCTCCAACGAGCCGATCACGGTCTGGGCGGTAACCGGCTGACCCACCCGCACCGCCGCCCGGACCGGCTCGTAGCTGGTGCGCAGCCCGCCCGGGTGGGCCAGCGACACCACCGGCCGCCCCGCCAGCCGTCCGGCGAACACCACGGTGGCGGTGCCCGCCGCGTACACCGGCTGACCTGCGGCCGCGGCCAGGTCCACGCCCCGATGCCCGGGCTTCCAGTCCGGTGACGGGGCGTCGAATCCGCGGGTGACAGCTGGCGGCGGGCGCAACGGCCAATCCAGGCGGGCGTCGTCCGCAACCGCCGGCCCCGCGCCGAGCACCGCCAGGCACAGCATCAGCGGCAAAACCCGTCGCATCGGCTCAGTTCATCGCCCCGCCTGCGCCGGCACCACTCAGGCCGGGGCGGTGCTGTGCAAAACCACCAGCTGAGTCGGTGTAAACTCCTGGTCGCAGCTCGTTCGCGGGCTGACTTCGCGCGTCCGCCCCGCGTCTCCCGTTTTATTAGGAGTTCGCACCGCATGCCGGGCGGTCCCTTAACAGGGTCCGGCATCGCAGCAGGCGCCAGGGCCCGGCTTCACCCGATGCCGGGCGACAACCGACACAAGTAAGGCACGAGCATGGCCGTCGTAACCATGAAACAGCTGCTGGACAGCGGCACTCACTTCGGGCACCAGACCCGTCGTTGGAATCCCAAGATGAAGCGGTTCATCTTCACCGACCGCAACGGCATCTACATCATCGACCTGCAGCAGACGCTGACCTACATCGACAAGGCGTACGAGTTCGTCAAGGAGACCGTCGCCCACGGCGGCAGCATCATGTTCGTCGGCACCAAGAAGCAGGCGCAGGAATCCGTCGCGGCCGAGGCGACCCGCGTCGGCATGCCCTACGTGAACCAGCGCTGGCTGGGCGGCATGCTGACCAACTTCTCCACGGTGCACAAGCGGCTGCAGCGCCTCAAGGAGCTCGAGGCGATGGAGCAGACCGGCGGCTTCGAGGGTCGCACCAAGAAAGAGATCCTGATGCTGACCCGGGAGAAGAACAAGCTGGAGCGCAGCCTGGGCGGTATCCGCGACATGGCCAAGGTGCCGTCGGCGATCTGGGTCGTCGACACCAACAAAGAGCACATCGCCGTCGGCGAGGCCCGCAAGCTGGGCATCCCGGTCATCGCGATCCTGGACACCAACTGCGACCCCGACGAGGTCGACTACCCGATTCCCGGGAACGACGACGCGATCCGCTCGGCCGCCCTGCTGACCAAGGTGATCGCCTCCGCGGTTGCCGAGGGCCTGCAGGCCCGCGCCGGGGTCGGCCGCACCGACGGCAAGCCCGAGGCCGAAGCCGCCGAGCCGCTGCCCGAGTGGGAGCAGGAACTGCTGGCCTCCGCCGCTGCAACCGCCGCCCCCACCGAAGCCGCTGCGGGCGCGACCGAATCAACCACCGAACCCTCCTAAGGAAGGCTGAGCATTGGCCAACTTCACCGCCGCCGACGTCAAGAAGCTTCGGGAGCTCACCGGCGCCGGGATGCTCGACTGCAAGAACGCGCTGGCCGAGAGTGACGGCGACTTCGACAAGGCCGTCGAGGCGTTGCGCATCAAGGGCGCCAAGGACGTAGGCAAGCGCGCCGAGCGTGCCACGGCCGAGGGTCTGGTCGCGGCCAAGGGCGGCGCGCTGATCGAGCTGAACTCCGAGACCGACTTCGTCGCCAAGAACGCCGAGTTCCAGAAGCTGGCCGACGACATCGTCGCCGCGGCGGCCGAATCCAAGGCCACCGACGTCGAGGCGCTCAAGGCTGCCACCACGGGCGGTAAGACGGTCGAGCAGGCCATCGCCGACCTGTCGGCCAAGATCGGCGAGAAGCTCGAGCTGCGCCGTGTCGCGTACTTCGACGGCACCGTCGAGGCCTACCTGCACAAGCGGGCCGCGGACCTGCCGCCCGCCGTCGGTGTCTTGGTGGAATACAGCGGCTCCGACGTCGAGGCCGCGCACTCCGTCGCGCTGCAGATCGCGGCGCTCAAGGCGCGCTTCCTGTCCCGCGACGACGTCCCCGAGGACGTCGTGGCCAGCGAGCGCCGCATCGCCGAGGAAACGGCGAAGGCCGAGGGCAAGCCGGAGCAGGCGCTGCCCAAGATCGTCGAAGGCCGGCTGAACGGTTTCTTCAAGGACTCCGTGCTGCTGGAGCAGCCCTCGGTGTCCGACAGCAAGAAGACGGTCAAGGCCCTGCTCGACGAGGCCGGCGTGACGGTTACGCGGTTCGTGCGCTTCGAGGTGGGCCAGGCCTAAGCCCCGCGCGGGCGCGGGCTAGCGTCGGTTACATGCGACACGTGCATGCGTTCGGCGACGACGCCCTCGGTGATCTGGACGCGGTCGGCCTCGCCCACGCGCTACAGGCCGGCTGGGTCAGTAGGGCGGAGGTGGTCGAGGCCGCCATCGCCCGCACCGAGGCCGTCGACCCGGTCCTCAACGGCCTGGCCTATGCGGCTTTTCAGCAGGCGCGAACCGCCCCGGCGGCGA
>NZ_LZKH01000052.1:0-33222 GCF_001672745.1 Mycobacterium sp. E1386 | reverse complement strand
GACCTGCAGGTATGGGTCTTCATCGCAGACCGAATACACGACGAAGCCGTCCACGCCGGCACCGAGCACCGCGCCGGTCCCGTCCTCCATCCGCCGGCCGGGCCCGACGGCCACCAGCAGCAGCCCCTGCCCCAGCTCTTCGCAGGACTGGGCGACCCCTGCGACGAAATCCCGTGCCGCGGGGTCGCTGAAGAAGTAGGTGAGCGGTTCGGCCATTACCAGCCCGACCGCACCGGCCTTGCGTGTGCGCAGCGAGCGCGCCACCGGGTCTGGACCCGGGTAACCCAGCCGCTTGGCCGTCGCCAGCACGCGCTCACGCAGGTCGGCGGAGAGCTGATCCGGCCGGTTGAAGGCGTTCGAAATCGTGGTGCGCGAAACCTTCAGTTCGTCCGCCAACGACGCCAGCGTCGCACGCCGGCGCGGTGCGGGGCTCACAGTCGGTGACGCTACAACGAAGCCGCGGGCGCGCCTAAGCGGCTTCCACTCGTCACTTTTGTAGTGGAAACGATTTTCATTACTATTGTGTGTCGGCCAGTCGGCCAGCGAGAGGACATCGGACGTGCGCATGGCGATCAAGCGGGTACGAAGCGCGGCCACCAGCGCACTGCGTTGGCTGCCTGCCGTGCTGGTCCTGCTCGCTGCCGGCACCGCGCCCACCGGCTGCGGCAGCCCGGCGCATCCGCGCGCGGCCACCGTGGTGGCCTCCACCGGCGTATGGGGCAGCGTGGCCCGCGCCATCACCGGCCGTCGCGTCGCGGTCAATTCTCTGCTGACCGGCGGCGACACCGACCCGCACTCCTACCAGGCCAGCCCGTCGGACGCGGCCGCGATCACCGACGCCGCCCTGGTCGTCTACAACGGCGGCGGCTACGACCCCTGGGTCGACCAGGTGTTGGCGGGGCATCCGGATGTGAAATCGATCGGCGCCTATGCGTTCCTGAAAAAGGACGGCGCGGGAGAGCAGCCGGCCAACGAGCACGTGTTCTACAACCTCGACGTCGCGAAATCGGTCGCGTTCGCCATCGCCGACCGCATGGCCGTCGTCGACCCGGTCCACGCCGCCGACTACCGCGCCAATGCCGCCGAGTTCTGCCGCGGCGCCGACGGCATCGCCATCTCCGAACACGCCATCGCCAGCGCCTACCCCGGCACCGGCGTCATCATGACCGAGCCGGTCGGGTACTACCTGCTGGCGGCGTCCGGCCTGGTCAACCGCACCCCGCAAGCGTTCACCGCGGCCAACGAGAACGAGACCGATCCCGCGCCGGCCGACATGGCGTTCGTCCTCGACCTGATCGACCACCGTCAGGTGTCGGCGGTGCTGGTCAATCCGCAGACCTCGACGTCCGCGATCAACGCCGTGCGGGATGCGGCGCGGCGCGCGGGCGTTCCGGTGACCGAGGTGAGCGAGACGCTGCCCGACGGGACCGACTACCTGAGCTGGCAGCGCAACACGGTCAGCCAGCTGCTGACGGCGCTGCAGTCCGGCCGGTCAGTACAGCCGTGAGCCTCGACGCGGTCCCGGCCGTCGACCGCTACCCGGACACCGTCTCGCTGCGGGGCGCCCGGCTGGCGTTTGGTGACCGCGTGCTGTGGGACCACCTCGACCTGTCGGTGTCGCGCGGCGAGTTCATCGCCGTCCTCGGCCCCAACGGCAGCGGCAAGACGTCGTTGCTCAAGGTGCTGCTGGGCCAGCTTTCGCTGTCCGCCGGGGTCGCGCTGGTGGACGGAAGGCCGATGAACTCGGGCAGCGGACGCGTCGGTTACGTCCCGCAACACCGACCGATGGACCACGACGTGATGCTGCGCGGGCGGGACCTGGTTCGGCTGGGCGTCGACGGACATCGGTGGGGCGGCATGCCACGCAGAGCCGCCGACCGGGCCCGCCGGCGCGCGGCCGTGCGCGAGGCGCTGCGACAGGTCAACGCCGAACACCTGGCCGACGTCCGGGTGGGGGTGATGTCGGGCGGCGAGCTGCAGCGGATCCGCATCGCGCAGGCGCTGGTCAGCGACCCGATGCTGCTGTTGTGCGACGAGCCGCTGCTGGCCCTGGACCCGGCGAACGCGAGGCTGGTGTCCGGCCTGATCGACCGCCGCCGCCGGGATGCGTCGACCACCGTCATCGTCGTCACCCACGACCTCAACGCGATCCTGCCGTACGTGGACCGGCTGATCTATCTGGTCGACGGGCGCTTCCGGGTCGGCACCGTCGAGGAAGTGATGACCACGGAGACCCTGTCCATGCTGTACCGGGCCGACATCCAGGTGGTGAAGGTCAAGGACCGCTACGTGGTGGTGGGCGAGCCGACCGACTGGGCCCACCAGTGAACCATCGGCTCACCGGCGTCCTGGCGCACCTGCTCGACTTCGACGTCACCGCCCACCTGCTCGGCCACGACTTCGTCCAGCAGGCCCTGCTCGCGGCCGCGCTGCTGGGGCTGGTGGCCGGTCTGATCGGGCCGTTCATCGTGATGCGTCAGATGTCGTTCGCCGTGCACGGTTCCAGCGAATTGTCTTTGACGGGAGCGGCTTTCGCACTGCTCGTCGGTATCCAGGTGGGCGTGGGCGCGCTGGTCGGCAGCGCTTTGGCTGCCGCGCTCTTCGGCGTTCTGGGTCGGCGGGCCCGCGAACGCGACTCGGTCATCGGCGTGGTGCTGGCCTTCGGCCTGGGCCTGGCGGTGTTGTTCATCTACCTCTACCCGGGCCGGACCGCGACCAGCTTCGCGCTGCTCACCGGGCAGATCGTCGGCGTCGGCTACACCGGCCTGAGCATGCTGGCGCTGGTGTGCCTGCTCGTCATCGCCGTCATCGGGGCCTGCTACCGCCCGTTGTTGTTCGCCACCGTCGACCCCGACGTCGCCGCGGCCCGCGGCGTGCCCGTTCGCGCGCTGGGCATCGTATTCGCCGCACTGGTCGGTGTGGTGGCCGCTCAGGCCGTCCAGATCGTCGGGGCGCTGCTGGTGATGTCGTTGCTGATCACGCCGGCCGCAGCGGCCGCCCGAGTGGTGGCCTCGCCGGCGGCGGCGATGGTCGCCTCGGTCGTCTTCGCCGAGGTTTCGGCCGTGGGCGGCATCGTGTTGTCGCTGGCGCCGGGTGTACCGGTGTCGGTCTTCGTCGCGGGGATCTCGTTCGCGATCTATCTGTTCTGCTGGCTGCTGGGACAGCGGCAGGGCGTCCCCTCCTAAGCTGGTCTGCACAGACGTCCGAAAGGCTCTGGTGGCAAGGCAACTCCCGATCCTCCTGCAGGCGGCGACGTGCGTCCTCGCGGCCGGCTGCACCACCGTCGTCGGCGGTAGCGCCGCGCCCGCGGACACCCGCGGTCCGCTGACGCAGGCCCCGGTCGCCGTCACCGCCCTGGACGGGCTGCTGCTCGACGACGGGAAGATCAACGACATCCTGGGCGCGGGAATGCGAATCCGGTATCGCACGCAGGAGATGTGGGACTCCAGCCAGACGTTCAGCGAGAAGAGCTGCTTGGCCATGGCCGGGCCCGCCCAGCAGGCCGTATACGCGGACACCGGCTGGACCGCGGTGCGCGGCGAGCGACTGGACGACAGCTATGACGACCCCAAGGTGCGCAACGACTCCGTCAACCAGGCCGTGATCGCCTACCCCACGGCCCGGCAGGCCAACGCCTTCTACGAGGCGTCGGTACGGAGGTGGTCCGCCTGTGCCAACCGCCGATTCGTCGACCATCCCCAGGGGCAGCCCGAGATCGCTTGGGCGGTGGCCGATTCCCACAAGGTCGGCGGCACACTCAGCACGTCCGAAGAGCAGGTAGGCAGCCAGGACGACTGGCGGTGCCAGCGCGCGCTCACCGCGCGCAACAACATCGTCATCGACGTGGCCGCCTGCGGCTCGTTCCTGTCCGGCGGGTCCGCGGTCGACGTCGCCCAACAGATCGCAGCCGCGGTCGTCACCCGGTAGCGACGGATAAGACGACCGCCTCTACGGGTGGCGCTGGCGCTGCCCCATAAGCTGGGCGGGTGGCCCGCATCGACCTCAACGCCGACCTTGGCGAGGGCTTCGGCGTCTGGCGCCTCGGAGATGACGACGCCATGCTGCGGATCGTCACCAGCGCCAACGTGGCGTGCGGATTCCACGCGGGTGATCCGACCGGATTATCGCGGGTCTGCCGGGCGGCAGCCGAGCGCGGCGTCCGCATCGGCGCGCAGGTGAGCTATCGGGACTTGGCCGGGTTCGGCAGGCGCTTCATCGACGTCGCCGCCGACGACCTGGTCGCCGATGTCGTGTATCAGATCGGCGCTCTGCAGGCGATCGCGCGCGCATCGGGTTCCGCGGTTTCCTACGTCAAACCCCATGGGGCCCTGTACAACACGATCGTGAGCAACCGCGACCAGGCGAGCGCCGTCGCGGAGGCGGTGCGGCTGGTGGACCCGGCGCTGCCGGTGCTGGGCATGGCGGGCTCGGTGTTCTTCGACGAGGCCTCGCGCCGCGGCCTGCGCACGGTGGCCGAGGCCTTCGCCGACCGCGCCTACCGGGCGGACGGTCAGTTGGTGTCCCGGCGCGAACCCGGCGCAGTGCTGCACGACCCCGCGGCAATCGCCGACCGCGTGGTGGGCATGGTGACCTCGGGCCGGGTCACCGCCGTGGACGGCACACCGGTCACGGTCAGCGCGGAATCGGTCTGCGTGCACGGCGATTCGCCCGGTGCGGTGCAGATCGCGGCCGCCGTCCGCGACGGGCTCGCCGCCGCCGGCGTCGAGATCGGGGCGTTCGGCTGATGCGGGTGAAACTCGGCCGGCCCGACATCGGACGGTACGCGGACCGGTTCGACGCCCCCGCCGCCGAGCCGGGGTCCCTGTCGGTGACCTGGATGGGCGTGGCGACGCTGCTGATCGACGATGGGTCGTCGGCGCTGCTGACCGACGGCTACTTCTCCCGGCCCGGCCTCGCGCGGGTCGCCACAGGCAAGGTGGCACCGTCGCCGGCACGCGTCGACGGCTGCCTGGCCCGGGCCAAGGTGTCCCGGCTGGAGGCCGTGATCCCGGTGCACACGCACATCGACCACGTGCTCGACTCCGCGCTGGTCGCCGACCGCACCGGGGCGCGACTGGTCGGCGGCCGGTCGGCGGCCAACGTCGGGCGCGGATATGGACTACCCGAGGACAGGCTCGTCGTCGCCACCAGCGCCGAGCCAATTGCCTTGGGTGCCTTCGACGTAACGCTGGTCGAATCCCATCACTGCCCGCCGGACCGGTTTCCCGGCGTGATCGACGCGCCGCTGACCCCGCCGGTCAGGGCGTCCGCCTACCGCTGCGGGGAGGCCTGGTCGACGCTGGTGCACCACCGCCCGTCTGGCCGGCGGCTGCTGATCCAGGGCAGCGCCGGTTTCGTCAAGGGCGCGCTGTCGGGCCACCGCGCCGAAGCCGTGTATCTGAGCGCCGGGCAGTTGGGGCTGCAACCGAAGCCATACCTGGTCGACTACTGGACCGAAACCGTGCGCGCGGTAGGGGCGCGCCGGGTGATCCTCATTCACTGGGACGACTTCTTCCGGCCCCTGTCAAAGCCGTTGCGGGCCTTGCCCTATGCGGGTGATGACCTGGACGCGTCCATCCGCATCCTCGACGAGTTGGCCGCAGCCGACGGTGTCGCGCTGCACCTGCCGACGGTGTGGCGGCGCGAAAACCCCTGGGCCTGAATACCTTGACCCTGACCCTTGCGCTGCTGCTGCTCGCTGCCGTCCTGGCCTTCGCCGTCGTGCGCCCGAGGGGCTGGCCGGAGGCGGCGGCGGCGGTCCCCGCGGCCCTCATCCTGATCGCGGTCGGCGCCATCTCGGTGCGTCAGGCGAGCGAGGAGGTGGCCGGTCTTTCGGGGGTGGTCGGGTTCCTGGGCGCGGTGCTGGTGCTGGCCAAGCTGTGCGACGACGAGGGCCTGTTCGAGGCGGCTGGTGCGGCGATGACGCGCGGCCGCGTCGGGTCGAGCGGCCTGCTGTTGCGGGTTTTCGTCATCGCCTCCCTGATCACCGCCGTGCTGAGCCTGGACACCGCGGTGGTGCTGCTGACCCCGGTCGTGCTGGCCGGCGTCCGCCGGCTGCGAACCCCGGTGCGGCCGTACGCCTATGCCACCGCGCACCTGGCCAACGGCGCCTCCCTGCTGCTCCCGGTGTCCAACCTGACCAACCTGCTGGCGTTTCACACCGCCGGCCTTTCCTTCACGCGGTTCACCTTGTTGATGGCGTTGCCGTGGGTGGGCGCGGTGGTAACGCTGTATGCGATATTCCGCTGGTTTTTCGCCGCCGACCTGCGCGTGCGGCCGCACCCGGAACAACCCGGGCCGGCGCCGAGGCCGCCCGTGTTCGTGTTGGTGGTGGTCGGGCTGACGCTGGCCGGCTTCGCGGTCGCCCAGTCCGTCGGGGTGGCCCCCGCCTGGGTGGCGCTCGCCGGCGCCGCGGCCCTGGCCGTGCGCAGCCTGAGCCGTGGGCACACCTCGGTGGTGGACATCGCGCGTTCGGCGCACGTGTCGTTCCTGGCGTTCGTGCTCGCGCTGGGCGTCGTCGTGCGGGCGGTCATGCTGGGCGGCATGGACAGGGCGATGTCGGCGGTGCTGCCGACCGGTTCGACGCTGCCCGCGCTGCTCGCCATCGCCGTGGTGGCCGCGGTGCTGGCCAACGTCGTGAACAACCTGCCCGCCACCCTGGTGCTGCTGCCACTGGTCGCGCCGAGCGGACCGATCGCGATTCTGGCCGTCCTGCTCGGGGTCAACATCGGACCCAACCTCACCTACGTCGGGTCCCTGTCGAACCTGTTGTGGCGGCGTGTGCTTCGCCAGCACGACGTCGATGCCGGCGTCTGGGAATACACCCGGCTCGGGCTGTGCACCGTGCCCGCGTCGCTGGTCGTCGCGGTCGTCGCGCTGTGGGGGTCGGCGCGGCTGCTCGGCGTCTAACCGCGGTGGTAGGCCGGCGGCAGCGGCATCCCGAGCCCGGCGAGCACGCCGCGCAGCAGTGTCGGGAAGTCGGTGATGATGCCGTCGACGCCATCGGCGATCTGGTCGCGCATGGCGGCCGCGTCGTCGACCGTCCACGGGATCACCTTGAGCCCCAGCGCATGCGCGCGATCGACGTACGGTTTGCCCGCGACCAGCTTGTACCTGGGCGAGATGATGTTTGCGCCCACCAGCTTCGCCCCGATCATCGGGTCAACGATGGCGGTGGCGTTCTCCCCGGCCAGCCATGGTGAATCCGGCGCCCAGGTCTCTTCGTTGTACAACGCCACCAACGGAATGGACGGCTCTGCTGCGTGCACCAACGGCAGGGTCCGCCAGTCGAAGCTCTGGATCTCAACCCGGTCGATCTTGTCGGCCGACCTGACCGCCGCCAGTATCACGTCGACGAACTGTTGGGGACCGGCCGAGGTGCCGGGCTTGTCGGCGGCCACCTTCGTCTCGATGTTGTAGCGCACGGCCGCATGGTAGGAATCGGCCAACGCGAACACTTCCGGCAGGACGGCTATCTTGTTGCCCCGCACCACTTCGGCATCGGGAAACTCGGCCAGGCGCCGCCCGCAGTCCAGCGTGCGAATCTGGGACAGGGTCAGTTCGTACACCAACTTGCCGACGTAGGGATACTGCGGATCGCCGGCGAAGGCGGGCCCGGTGTCGGCGCATTTCTCGGCGTCGATCGTCGGATCGTGCCACACCAGCGGTTGCCCGTCTCTGGTGATGTTGATGTCGAGTTCGAGCGTGCTGACGCCTAATTCGAGTGACTTCGCGAAGGCCCGCAACGACTCCTCCGTCGTCTCCCCGCGCCCGCCGCGATGAGCCTGCAGGTCGAATTCGGGGGCCTGGGCGCCGGTCGCGGGCGCCAGCACGATGAGTATGGCCAGCGCGGCGCCGAGGCGCACAGGCCAGCGGCGCACCCGGTTAAGCCCTGCGCTGGCGCGCGATTTCGGCGAGCACCACCCCGGCGGCCACCGAGGCGTTCAGCGATTCGGCGTGCCCGGCCATCGGAATGGACACCACCTCGTCGCAGTTCTGCCGGACCAGTCGCGAGAGCCCTTTGCCTTCCGATCCGACGACCACCACCAGCGGGTCGGCGCCGTCCATGTCGTCGACGACCGTGTCACCGTCGGCATCCAGCCCGATCACCCGGATGCCGCGGTCGGCCCAATCCTTGAGCGTCCGAGTGAGATTGGTGGCCCTTGCTACCGGGATGCGCGCAGCGGCCCCGGCGCTGGTGCGCCAGGCCACCGCCGTCACCGACGCCGAGCGTCGCTGCGGGATCAGCACACCGTGACCGCCGAACGCGGCGACCGAGCGCACGATCGCGCCGAGGTTGCGCGGATCGGAGATGTTGTCCAGCGCGACCAGCAGGGCGGGCGGCGAGTTGATCGCGGTGGTCAACAGGTCGTCGGGGTGGGCGTAGTCGTACGGCGGCACCTGCAGCGCGATGCCCTGATGCAGGTGGTTGCTCGTCATCCGGTCCAGGTCGGCACGCGGCACCTCGAGGATCGAGATGCCCGCATCCGCTGCGCGGGTGACGCTTTCGGTGACCCGCTCGTCGGCCTCGGTGCCCAGGGCGACGTACAGCGCGGTCGCCGGGACGCAGGCCCGCAGGCACTCCAGCACCGGGTTGCGGCCGAGCACCGTCTCCGTCTCGTCGGTGGTCCGCTTGGCAGGCCGCCGCGGCGGCGACTGGGCACGCTTGGCGGCGGGATGGTGCGGACGCAGGTGCGCCGGCGGTGTGGGACCGCGGCCCTCGAGCGCGCGGCGACGCTGGCCGCCCGAACCCACGGTGGGTCCTTTCTTGGTGCCCGCTTTGCGTATTGCCCCGCGGCGCCGCGAATTGCCGGCCATCTACCCGCCGTGCTTTTCTTCGCGGGCGAGCAATTCCCATTGCGGCCCGTCCGCGGTGTCGGTGACCTCGATGCCGGCGATCTTCAGCCGGTCTCGGATCTCGTCGGCGAGCGCCCAATTGCGTTGCTCGCGAGCCTTTTCCCGGTTCTCCAGTTCGGCCCGCACCAACACGTCGACCGCGGCCAGCGCGGCCGTCGTCTCGTCGCGGGTTTCCCAGCGCTCGTCGAGCGGGTCGCAGCCCAAGATGCCCATCATGGTGCGGATCGCGCGGGCTTGCCGCAACGCGCCGTCGTGGTCGCCGGTGTCGAGAGCGCGGTTGCCCTCGGCCCGGGCGTGGTGCACCTCGGCCAGCGCTGCCGGAACCGCCAAGTCGTCGTCGAGCGCCTCGGCGAACCGCGGAGTCCATTCGCCGGGCTCGACGGCTCCGACGCGAACGCGGACGCGGTGCAGGAATTCCTCAACGCCGACATAGGCTTTCACCGCGTCCTGCAGGGCGGTGTCGGAGAATTCCAGCATCGACCGGTAGTGCGCGCTGCCCAGGTAGTAGCGCAACTCCGCCGGTCGCACGCGTTGCAGCAACGCCGGGATGGCCAGCACGTTACCCAGCGACTTGCTCATCTTCTCGCCGCCCATGGTGACCCAGCCGTTGTGCAGCCAGTAGCGGGCGAAGCCGTCGCCGGCGGCGCGGCTCTGCGCGATCTCGTTCTCGTGGTGCGGGAAGACCAAGTCCATCCCGCCACAGTGAATGTCGAACTCCGGACCGAGATATTCGTGCGCCATCGCCACGCACTCCGAATGCCAGCCCGGCCGTCCCCGGCCCCACGGCGTGGGCCATGACGGCTCACCCGGCTTGGCACCCTTCCACAGCGTGAAGTCGCGTTGATCGCGCTTGCCGGTGGCCGCCCCCTCACCCTGGTGGACGTCGTCGATCTTGTGCCCCGACAGCGCGCCGTACTCCGGATAGCTGAGCACGTCGAAATAGACGTCGCCGCCGCCGGTGTAGGCATGACCGGTTTCGATCAGCCGCTCGATCAATTCGACGATCTGGGTGATGTGTCCGGTGGCTCGGGGCTCGGCCGACGGCGGCAGGACGTCCAGGGCGTCGTAGGCGGCGCTGAACGCGCGTTCGTAGGTCGCGGCCCATTCCCACCACGGCCGGCCGGCCGCGGCGGCCTTGTTGAGGATCTTGTCGTCGATGTCGGTGACGTTGCGAATGAAGGCGACGTCGCAGCCGCGCGCCATCAGCCAGCGGCGCAGGATGTCGAAGGCCACGCCGCTGCGGACATGGCCGATGTGCGGCAGGCCCTGAACGGTGGCGCCACACAGGTAGATGGAGACGTGGCCCTCGCGCAGCGGAACGAAATCGCGCACGGCACCGGCCGCGGTGTCGTGTAGCCGCAAGCGGGCGCGATCGGTCACGACGTGCCAGCTTACCGGGTGGTTCCGAGTTGCCCGGCGCTGCGCACGCCTTAGCCGGCGGTGATTACCAACGCAGTGGCGATGGCGGCACGGCCCTCGCCGCGGCCCGTCAGGCCCAGCCCGTCGGTCGTCGTCGCCGCCACCGAGACGGGAGCCCTCAACAGCTCCGACAGCACGCGTTGCGCCTCGGCCCGGCGTGGACCGACCTTCGGCTCGTTGCCGATCAGCTGCACCGCGGCGTTTCCGACCCGAAAACCGTCCCGGGTCACCAAATCGACGACGTGGCGCAGCATGTCGGCGCCGGTGACCCCTTTCCAGCGTGGGTCGTCGACCCCGAAGACGGCACCGATGTCGCCCAGCCCCGCGGCCGACAGCAGCGCGTCGCACAGCGCGTGCGCCCCGACGTCGCCGTCGGAGTGCCCGGCGCAGCCGTCGGCGCCGGGAAACAGCAGACCCACCAGCCAGCAGGGCCGCCCGGGTTCGATCGGGTGCACGTCGACCCCGAGGCCGACCCGAGGCAGCTCGCTCACCGGCGCACGACCGCTTCGGCCAGCAACAAATCGAGCTGGGTGGTGATCTTGAATGCCAGCACGTCACCGTCGACCACCTGGACCTGACCGCCGACATGCTCGACGAGCGAGGCGTCATCGGTGAAATCGGCGGTGCCCGCGCGCTGGTACGCCCGCAGCAGCAACTCACGGGCGAAGCCTTGCGGCGTCTGCACGGCGCGCAGTCCGGCCCGCTCGGGCGTGCCCAGCACCACGCCGTTGGCGTCCACGGCCTTGATGGTGTCATGCAGGGGCAGCGCCGGCACCACGGCGTCGTGCCCGGCCCGCAACGCGTCGACCACGCGCACGATCAGTTCGGGCGGGGTCAGGGCGCGCGCGGCGTCGTGGACCAGGACGAAATCGGGTTCACCGGCGAGTGCGGCCAGCGCCAGGCTCACCGATGTGGTGCGGTCGGCCCCGCCGGGAACGACGGTCGCCCGCCCCCCCAGGGCCCGCTTGGCCTCGTCGACCCGGGCCGCCGGGACCGCGACGACCACATGGTCGACGACCCCGGATTCCAGCAAACCCTCGACGGCGCGGTCCAGCAGGGTGCGTCCGTCGACCTCGCAGAATGCCTTGGGGATGCCGGCGCCGAGCCGCTCGCCCGAGCCTGCGGCCGGGACCACTGCGACAACCGTGCCCGAGGAGACGGTCCCCGTGACCACCGAAGAGTCAGGACCTTCAGGAAGCGGCGGCCAGAACCTCGTCGAGGATGGTTTCCGCCTTGGCGTCGTCGGTGCTCTCGGCCAGCGCCAATTCGCCCACGAGGATCTGGCGGGCCTTCGCCAGCATGCGCTTCTCGCCGGCGGACAGACCGCGCTCCTGGTCGCGACGCCACAGGTCGCGAACTACCTCAGCCACCTTGTTGACATCGCCGGAGGCCAGCTTTTCCAGATTGGCCTTGTAGCGGCGCGACCAGTTGGTCGGCTCTTCGGTGTGCGGAGCCCGCAGCACCTGGAACACCTTGTCGAGGCCTTCTTGCCCGACGACGTCGCGAACACCGACGTACTCAGCGTTGTCGGCGGGTACTCGAACTGTGAGGTCTCCCTGCGCCACCTTCAAGACGAGATATTCCTTTTGTTCCCCTTTGATGGTGCGGGTTTCAATCGCCTCGACTAACGCAGCACCGTGATGCGGGTAAACAACGGTGTCGCCGACCTTGAAGATCATCTGATTCGAGCCCCTTTCGTTACTTCAGTCTAACACGGCCGCCCAATCGCGCGTGGAGCAACGATGCAGGTCAGGGGCACAACACGCGCAGATTAGGGGTTGACAGGGGGAGCAGAACGTGCAGTGATGCACATTACCAATGCGCCCATCCGCCCCCGAGGGCGGCCCCAGAGCGCCGTAAGAGGCCCCGCGGGATCGGCTCCCGGGCTGGTCTTACGCCCCGCGCTACCGCGCGCGAAACCTTCCTACTACTGTGCATAGTTGCATCAGTCGAACCGGCCCAGCAGGAGGCATTGAGTGAACCGATTCGAGATCAGCCTCTCGTTCCGGGCCGCGCTCGTCGGCCTGGTCGCGGTGCTCGCGGTCCTGCTGAGTGGCTGTGGGGCCGGCCAGGTCTCCCAGATGGCCGTCCAGGAGCCCGCCATCAACGGCAACAAGGTCACCTTCAACAACGTGGCGCTGCGCGACATCCGCATGCAGGCCGCGCAGACCGGTGAGGCCGTGCAGCCGGGGCGGACGGTCGATCTGGCGCTGGTGGCCATCAACCAGTCGCCCGACACGCCGGACCGGTTGGTCAGCATCACCAGTGACGTCGGCTCGGTGGCCTTGAGCGGAGACGGTCGCCTGCCCGCCGGCGGCACGCTGATGATCGGGACGCCGGAGGGCCAGAGGGTGCAGCCCGGTCCCCTCGGCTCCAACACCAACGCGGCCAAGGCGACGGTCACCCTCGCCAAGCCGATCAGCAACGGCCTCCTGTACAACTTCACCTTCAATTTCGAGAAGGCCGGACAGGCCACGGTGCTGGTGCCGGTTTCGGCCGGGCTGAACCCGCCCCAGCAAAGCTAGGCGCGCGTAACCGCCTGTCATAGCCGGGATTTGTCGTACCGGCTCGATACCGTCATGGCGTGGCAAATCCGCGCTCGCAATACCGCTGCTCCGAATGTCAGCACGTCACCGCCAAGTGGGTGGGCCGCTGCTTGGAGTGCGGCACCTGGGGCACTGTCGACGAGGCGCCGGTAGTGACCGCGGTCGGCGGCCGCCGAGCGGGCTCGGCCGCGGCTTCCGCTTCCCGGCCGGTCCCGATCACCTCCGTCGAACCCAACGCCAGCCAGCACCGCTCGACCGGCGTCGGGGAGCTCGACCGGGTGCTCGGGGGCGGCGTGGTGCCCGGTTCGGTCACGCTGCTGGCCGGCGATCCGGGCGTGGGAAAGTCGACGCTGCTGCTCAAAGTCGCCCATCGCTGGGCGCTTTCGGGCCGGCGCGCGCTGTACATCTCCGGTGAGGAGTCCGCCGGCCAGATCCGGCTGCGTGCGGACCGGATGGGCTGCGGCGCCGACGAGGTCTACCTGGCCGCCGAATCCGACGTGCACACGGTGCTTGACCACATCGCGACCCTGCGGCCCGCCCTGGTGATCGTGGACTCCGTGCAAACCATGTCGACGACCGAGGCCGACGGCGTCGCCGGCGGGGTCACGCAGGTCCGCGCGGTCACCGCCGCGCTGACCGCGGCCGCGAAGGCCAACGGCGTCGCACTGATCCTGGTCGGCCACGTCACCAAGGACGGGGCGATCGCCGGGCCGCGCTCGCTGGAACACCTGGTCGACGTGGTGCTGCATTTCGAGGGGGACCGCAGCGGGTCGCTGCGGATGGTCCGCGGGATCAAGAACCGGTTCGGCGCGGCCGACGAGGTCGGCTGTTTCACGTTGCACGACAGCGGGATCGAGGACGTTTCCGACCCGTCGAACCTCTTCCTGGATCAACGGCCGGCGCCGGTCGCCGGCACCGCCATCACCGTGACGCTGGACGGTAAGCGACCGCTGATCGGGGAGGTGCAGGCGCTGCTGGCAACCCCCGGGGGCGGCTCGCCGCGCCGCGCCGTCAGCGGTATCGACCCCTCCCGGGCCGCGATGATCAGCGCCGTGCTGGAAAAGCACGGCAGGTTGCCCGTCAGCGTCCACGACATCTACCTGTCCACCGTGGGCGGAATGCGGCTGACGGATCCGTCGTCGGATTTGGCCGTCGCGATCGCGCTGGCCTCCGCGTACTCCGACCGGCCGCTCCCGACGACTGCGGTGATGATCGGCGAGGTGGGGCTCGCGGGCGACCTGCGGCGGGTCAGCGGAATGGAGCGGCGGCTGGCCGAGGCCGCGCGCCAGGGCTTCAGCATCGCGCTCATCCCGGACGGCGACGACCCCCGCCGCGAGATCGTTCCCGAAGGGATGCGGGCGCTGCGGGCACCGACCATCGTCGCGGCGCTGCAACACGTGAAAGCCATCGCCGAGCCGCGCAACGGCTGGACGCATAACGCGGCGGGGCCGCACAATGACACGCTGTGACACGTCCGACATTGCGTGAGACCGTCGCCCGCCTGGCGCCGGGCACCGGGCTGCGCGACGGCCTGGAGCGCATCCTGCGTGGCCGCACCGGTGCGCTGATCGTCATCGGCAACGACGAAAACGTCGAAGCCATCTGTGACGGCGGCTTCGCCCTCGACGTCCGGTACGCGCCGACCCGGCTGCGCGAGCTGGCGAAAATGGACGGCGCCGTCGTGCTGTCCACCGACGGCAGCCGCATCGTGCGGGCCAACGTGCAGCTGGTGCCGGACCCGTCGATACCCACCGACGAATCCGGGACGCGGCACCGCTCCGCGGAACGGGCGGCGATTCAGACCGGCTATCCGGTGATCTCGGTGAGCCACTCGATGAACATCGTGACCGTCTACGTCGGCGGGGAGCGCCACGTGGTGGCCGACTCCGCGACCATCCTGTCGCGGGCCAACCAGGCGATCGCGACCCTGGAGCGGTACAAGACGCGGCTCGACGAGGTGAGCAGGCAGCTGTCGCTCGCCGAGATCGAGGACTTCGTCACGCTGCGAGACGTGATGACGGTGGTGCAGCGGCTCGAGCTGGTCCGGCGAATCGGCCTGGTGATCGACTACGACGTGGTCGAGCTGGGCACCGACGGGCGCCAGCTGCGGCTGCAGCTCGACGAGCTGCTGGGCGGCAACGACATCGCGCGCGAACTGACCGTGCGCGACTACCACGCCAGCCCGGAGCCGCTGTCCAAAGCGCAGATGACGGCGACCCTCGACGAGCTGGACGCCCTGTCGGACACCGAGCTACTCGAACTCACCGCGCTGGCAAAGGTTTTCGGCTACCCGACCACGGCCGAGGCGCAGGACTCGGCCGTGAGTCCGCGCGGCTACCGCGCGTTGGCCAGCATCCCGCGGCTGCAGTTCGCTCACTCCGACCTACTGGTCCGGTCGTTCGGGACGCTGCAGGGCTTGTTGGCGGCCAGCGCCGGCGACCTGCAGTCGGTCGAGGGCATCGGCGCGATGTGGGCCCGCCACGTGCGCGAGGGTCTATCGCAGCTCGCGGAGTCGACGATCTCCGACCCGCTGAGTTAGCCGGCGGGAACCGGCGCGACCGGTGGCGCCTCCGGCGGCGGCGCGGCGGCCTGACCCGGCCCGGGCGCCGGGCCCGGCGGCGGTGGCGGCTGGTTCAGGATGAACGGAACCGGCTGCGAGCGCAGGTTGCCCAGTTGCACGACGAGGTTGTAAGTGCCCGGCCCGATCGCCGGCCGGGGCAGCGGGCAGTGCGGTGCCGACCCCATTCCCGTCCACGTCACCGCTGTCGTCACCTGCTCGCCCGGGGTGAAGGTCTTGATCAGAGTCTCGTTGGAGGGCGCGCAGTCCAGGTTGGACCACAGTCGCTTGTTGTCCAACGAGTACACGTATGCCGCCAGCACCGCGGCGCCGACGTCCCGCTTGCAGGACACCAGGCCGATGTTGGTGACGACCATGGTGAATTTCGGCTGATCGCCGATGAAGTACTGGGGCGCATTGGTCAGGCCCTTGACCGCCAGCGTCGAATCGGGGCAGTCGTCGCCCTCCTTCAGCACCGGCGGCGGCTGCACCGCGGCGGTCGGGGTGGGCATCTCGGGGTTCTGGCCCTGTTGGGGCACCCCCGGATTGGGCTGCTCCCCGGGCGCGGCCGGCGGAGGCGCCTGCGGCGCCGGCGAGCCGGGCTTGCTCTGAGCGGAATTGGGTTTGTCGGCACTGGCGGGCTTGGCGCCCGTGTTGTGTCCCATGAAGGCAATGACCGCGGCGACCACGATCCCTACGACGACGACCGCGACGCCCACGGCCAGGCCACGGCGCCGCCAATAGATCTCGGTAGGTAGCGGGCCACGCGGTTCCAGATCCAGCACGTTTGCAGCGTAGGTCCAGGTCACGTCGAGTTGCCTGACCCGCCCCGGCGTGTCGCGGGGTTTGCTGGCTGACCGCCGTGTTAGTGGCGGGGCCGAACCGGGGCGATTCGCCGCTATTCGCCTATGTCGCCCACGTGGTCGACCAGCGCCGCCCGCCCGTCGGCCAGGTGATAGGTGGCGCCCGCTATCGCCAGCGTGCCCCCGGCAATCCGTTCGGAGATCGCCGACGAGCGCGACGTCAACTGGGCGATGGTCTCGCGCACATGGCGCGCCTCGAACTCGTCGACGCGGCTGAGGCCGTCGCGGCGGCCCATCAGTATCGAGGGCGCGACCCGCTCCACCACGTCTCGCACGAAGCCGCCGGGGATCGAACCGTCGTTGATGGCCGACAGGGCGGCCTTGACGGCACCGCAACTGTCGTGGCCCAGGACGACGATCAGCGGCACGTCGAGCACCGTCACCGCGAACTCGATGGAGCCAAGCACCGCCGAGTCGATGGCCTGTCCGGCGGTACGCACCACGAACATGTCGCCCAGGCCCTGGTCGAAGATGAGCTCGGCGGCGACCCGGCTGTCCGCGCAACCGAACACGACCGCGGTGGGCTTCTGGCCGGCGGCCAGGCTGGCCCGGTGTTCGACACTCTGGCTGGGATGCTGGGGCTTCCCGGCGACGAATCGCTCGTTACCCTCTTTGAGTGCTTTCCACGCGGTTACTGGGCTGGTGTTAGGCATGGCTGACATCATGCCGCATCCGCCGGAGAACGGCCCGAAACACATATCAGTTACCGACCTTCTCGACTGGTACGAACGGTCCCGCCGCGACCTGCCCTGGCGGGAGCCCGGCGTCAGCGCATGGCAGATTCTGGTCAGCGAATTCATGCTGCAGCAGACGCCGGTGTCGCGGGTGCTGCCGATCTGGTCGGACTGGGTGCGGCGGTGGCCCACCCCTTCGGCCACCGCCGCCGCCAGCGCCGCCGACGTGCTGCGAGCCTGGGGCAAGCTGGGTTATCCGAGGCGGGCCAAGCGCTTGCACGAGTGCGCGACCGTGATCGCGCGCGAGCACGACGACGTGGTTCCCGACGACGTCGACACCCTGCTGACCCTGCCCGGCGTCGGCAGCTACACCGCGCGCGCCATCGCCTGCTTCGCCTACCGGCAACGGGTCCCGGTGGTGGACACCAACGTCCGCCGGGTGGTCGCGCGGGCCGTGCACGGGCGGGCCGACGCCGGGAACCCGTCCGCGACGCGCGACCACGCCGACGTCGACGCGCTGCTGCCCGCCGACGATAGGGCGCCGCGGTATTCAGTCGCCCTGATGGAACTGGGTGCGACGGTGTGCACCGCGCGATCGCCGCGATGCGGGCTGTGCCCGCTTGCTCGGTGCGCGTGGCGGGACGCCGGTCATCCCCCGGCGCAGGGGCCGGCCCGGCGGGTGCAGACCTACGCCGGAACCGACCGGCAGGTCCGCGGACGCCTGCTGGACGTGTTGCGGGGCAACGCCTCTCCGGTCACCCGGGCGGAGCTGGACGTGGCGTGGTTGACCGATACCGCGCAGCGGGACCGGGCCCTGTATTCGTTGCTGGCCGACGGTCTGGTCGCGCAGACGGCCGACGGCCGGTTCGCCCTGGCGGGCGAAGCGTAGCGGCGACGCGTCAGAGGTCGTTGCCGGCATAGGACTGGTTGAAGCTCTTGTTGGCCAGCGGGAAGTCAGGGACGATCGTGTCGGCCATCGCGACGGGCAGCGCGGGCCAGTTGAACCAGGACGGGTCGACGATCTTCGCGCGAGTGATCCGGTTGGTGCCGCCCGTTTCGACGCGGTGGACGATGGTGCCGCGCCAGCCTTCGACAATGCCGATGCCGCTGCCGGGTATGCGTGCCGCGGGCAGGTTGTCGGCGTATTCGATTGGGCCCCTGTGTGATTCGATCAGGTGGAAGGCCAGCTCGGTGGATGCGGCGAACTCGTCGCGCCGCACGGTGTAACGGGCCAGCACGTCACCCGCGGCAGCATCGGTCTCGTTGACGGGCAGTGCGATGGTGGGGTGTTCGAGCCGGGCGTCGGTGCGCACACCGCTGGCCCGAGCGACGTAGCCCAGGCAGCCGAGGGACTCGGCGTCGTCTCGGTGCAGGACGGCGGTCCCGGCGAATCGGTCGTACACGACGGAGTTGCGCAGGGTCAGCTCGGCGACCTCCGCAACGTCGGCCGCAATGGATCTCAAGTCGGCGACGTCGGGTAGCCTCCGCAGCGCGACTCCGCCCGGCCGGATGGCGCCGCGCAGCAGCCGATGCCCGGCGACATCTGCGTTGAGCCGCAGCAGTTGTTCGCGGATGCGTTGAGCGTGGGCGTGGGCGAGCCCGAACCCGACGTCGTTGGCCAGCGCGCCCAGATCGGCGGCGTGGTTGTAGAGGCGTTCGAGTTCGACCACCAGCGACCGCAACCGGTGCACGTCGTCGGGAAGTTCCATTCCGAGCGCGTCTTCGACGGCGAGGCAGTGGGCGAGCGCGTGCGCGGCGGAGGTGTCGCCGCTGACGCGTTCGGCCAGATCGACGGCGCCGCCGGCCGGCCGGCCCTCGAACAGCTTCTCCACGCCGCGGTGGACGAACCACAGTCGGGCCTTGAGCCGCAGCACGGTTTCGCCGGCGACGGAGAAGCGGAAATGGCCGGGTTCGATCAACCCCGCATGCACCGGACCCACCGGGATTTCGTACACGCCGGGGCCCTCGACGGTCACGAACGGGAAGCGGCCGGCGCCATCGAATTCGCGTGCGGGCGACGCGTCGCCGCGCATTGGATACCAGTCCCCTGGCCAGTGGGCGTGCCGCACCAGAGGGCGCGCCTTGGGGTGCCCCACGGGCCGGATCCCGTACAGGTCCGCAATTTCGCGCTCGAACCGGCTGGCTGGGAAGGACAGGTAGGCCAGCGATCGGACCTTCGGATCATCCTTCGGCACAACGCATTCGAGCTCGACGCGGCGATCCGGGTGTCCGGCGAGGAACAGGTAGACGACGCGTAGAGCGGCGCCGTCGTCGTGAGCGGCCACCAGGGCCAACCGAAATCCCTTGCCCAGCATATCTTCTGCCGTTTCGGCCAGCCTGCTCTGAGACAGCCGGTGGCGTTGCCATTGCGCCTTCATCGCGGTCCCCCGACACCGCTGGCGGCGGCGGTGAACAGGTCGGTGAGTGGGCCGGCGGTGACACCGAGGGCGATCGATGCGGCAACGCCGACGATCAGAGCGGCGGCCACCGTTCGCGGAACAGCGATTTCGGGAGCGGCGGACGGGCCGCCCAGCAGGATGCGGCCCGAGTTGCGGGCCAACGCGGCGAAGGCCACCGCAACCAGCGCCATGCCGGCGGCGAGCGCCCAGGCCAGCCGGGCGTCGGCCAGCGACCGGCCGATGGCCAGCTCGCTGGCGAACATCGCGAACGGCGGGAGACCGAGCAACACAATCACGCCGACGGCGAGCGACACTCCGACGAGGCGGGAGCGCCGCAGCACGGCGCGGATGTCGGCTATCGCCGTGGAGTTGTGCGCGGCCTGTAGTTGGCCGCCCGCCAGGAAGAGGACCGTCTTGCCGATCCCGTGGGCCAGGACGTGCAGCAGCAGCGCGGCGATGGCCAGCGTGGTTCCGGCGGCCGCGGCGATCGCGATCAGGCCCATGTTCTCCATCGAGGAGTAGGCGAGCATGCGTTTGAAATCCGTTGTCACGGTCAGCATCAGGGCGGCGACCACCAGCGTCGCCAACCCGAGCACCAGCAGGCCTGTCCGCATGAACGCGGCCCCGGTGGCCGTGCCGATGATCGGCTTGAGGCGGATCAGTACCGAGAAGGCCACCGACAGCAGCACCCCGCTCATCAGAGCCGACACCGGTGCAGGGGCCTGGCTGTGGGCGTCGGCCAACCAGGTATGGAACGGAAACAGCCCGGCCTTGGCGCCGTAGCCGACGAGCAAAAGCCCGCCCGCAAGCCGAGCGATGCCCGGATCGAGCCCGCCCGCATGTGCCGCCAGCACGTCGAGATTGAGGGCCGCGCCGGCCGGCGCCCCGGCATGCTCGGCGGCGTAGTAGAGCAGCACCGTGCCGAGGAAGGCGATGGCGATGCCGACCGAGCAGATCACGACGTACTTCCACGTCGCCTCGAGCGCACCGCGGGTGCGGCGGTGGCCGACCAGGAAGGCGGTGATCACCGTGGTCGCCTCGATCGCGATCCAGATCACCCCGATGTTGTTGGCGCACACGGCGACGACCATCGCGGACAGGAAGCCCGCCGTCAGGGCCCCGTACAGCCGCGCACCGCCGCTGTCGGCGTGGCCGTGTGCGAGTTCGGCATCGACGTAGCCGATGCTCGCCGAGGTGGCCAGTGTGGCAACGGTTCCGATGACGATCAGCATCGTCACGGTGAGCGCGTCGAGCCGCAGCAGGCCGCCCAGTGCGAACCGCGTTCCCGACCCGACCCCGACCGCGAGCGCCACGCCACAAGCGAGCACCGTGACAGCCGATCCGACGATCAGCGTCGCTGTCACCCGCCGCCATCCGGCAATGAGGACGGCGACCGAGGCCCCGACCGGGGTGAGGATCGCCGCGAGCAGTAAACCGGTCATCAGTCGTGCAACTCCTGCAACGCGTCCAGGTCCGCACCGCCGAACGCGCGGGACAGCCGGCCCGTCAGAACGCCGATCACGATGACCGCGAACAACACGTCCAGGGAGGCGCCGAGCTCGACGATCAGCGGCACCCCTGCGGTGAGCAGAAACGCGGTGGCCGCGATCCCGTTGTCCAGCATGAGGAATCCCGCGGCCTGCGACACCGCATGCCGCCGCGTGACCATCACGAACAGCGCGATGAGCACCACCGCGGTGGCGGCCGGAACGGCGGTGGTCGTGGCGGCGGGCTGCAGGTTCACCAGGGGCCCGGTGGCGGCGAACGCGGCCAACGTCAGCGCGGCGGTGATGAGGAGCGACGTGGCGGTGTTCACCAACGGGGTGGCCTCCCGGCGCGATCGCGCTTCGGTGCCGCCCGCGCGGGCCAGCAGCCGCGGCAACACCGCAACCCGCAAGATCAGCACGGCCACACCGACGCCGATGAGCGCACCGTCGCCGTCGTAGACCCCCCGCAGGACGGGGATGGCCGCCAGGGCGACGCCCTGCCATGCCAGCAGACGGATGATCGCGACCAGGTCGCGGCGCCACACGATCAGCACGGCGGCCAACAGCAGCCCGCCCGCGGCGAGGTCGACGAGTACCGAAAACGACCCGTACGTCATGTCGGAACCACGAAGAAGTTGGCGGCCACGACCGCAAGCAACGCCAGCAGGAACGATCCGGCAAGCAACTCGGGAACCCGGAACAGCCGCAGCTTGGCGACGAACACCTCGACGGTGGCCAGCAACCCCGCCAGCAACGCGACCTTGGCCGCCAACGCCGCGACACCGACAACGATGTCTACGGCACCGGGGCGGCCCCCGGCAATGCCCCACGGCGCGAACAGGTTTGCCAGCAGCGCCAAGAGCACGGTCAGCCGCATCCCGGCCGCCCACTCGACCAGGGCCAGCCGCGGACCCGCGTATTCGAGGACCATCGCCTCGTGAACCATCGTCAGCTCGAGATGGGTGGCCGGGTTGTCCACCGGTAGCCGTCCGGTCTCGGCGACGATCACGATCGCCAGCGCGGCGAACGCGAGCACCGCTGCCAGCGACACCACCTGCCCGGGATGGGTGATCGTATGCGCGACCAGCGCACCGAGATTCGCTGATCCCGCCGGCATGGACAGTGCGAACACCGCCAGCAGAATGGTGGGTTCGACCAGCGCGGCGATGGTGATCTCGCGGCTGGCGCCCATGCCCCCGAACGAGGTGCCGGTGTCGACGCCGGCCAGGGTCAGCGCCACGGTGCCCACGAACAGCAAACCGACCACGGCGAACAGGTCGGCGCTGGGATCCAGTGGCGATCCGGTGGCGACCAGCGGTGCGGCCGCGGCGATCAGGAGTGTGGTTCCGGCGACTATCGCGGGTGCCGCCGCGAACACCACGGTCGTCCCGCGCGGCGTGATCTGTTGCTTGCCAAGCTGTTTGATGATGTCGCGCCACGGCTGCAAGAAGCCGCCGCCGACGCGGCCTTCCCAGCGCGCGCGCACCTGCCGGGTCAGTCCGACCACCAGCGGCGCCCCGGCCACGACGATTCCGATCTGGGCGGCGCCCGCGACATAAGACATGACATTCATCGGGCAACCACCAGCACGATGAGCACGCCGAGCGCACCATAGGCCAGATACAGGTGCACGCTGCCGGTGTGGGCGCGCCGCATCAGGGCCGCCGCCACCCCGACTCCCCGGATCACCGGCGCGTAGCAGCGTTCCTCGATCGCGTCCGCGATTCTGGTGCGGTAGGTGATTTTGTCCGCCAGATAACGGGATTCGATGCTGTGGGTGACTTCGATGTCGGTGTCGGGTCGCAGGATGTCGTCGAATATCCGTTGCAGCGGCTCGGCGAACGACGTGGCCGTGTATTGCATCCGTGCAGTGAGATCGTCGGCGCCACAGGCCCACAGCGGCAGTGTGGCCGGCGCCGGGCGCCGGCTCCGGCGCCAACGGGCCAGCGTGGCCGCGGTCAGCGTGGCCACCACCACGCCGGCGGCGATCACGCCGGGTGCGATCGAGCCCGGTACCCCCGGCAGGCGGACCATGGCGCCGAGACTGGTGAATTCCGTTGGCCGGGCCGCCGGCAGCGCGGCGACCGCCTGGTGCAGCGCGGGCGCAACGACCGCGGGCGCCACGGCCAGCATCAGGCAGGCGGCGGCCGCGACGACCATACCGGCCAGCATGGTGTGCGGTGCCTCGCGCGCCTCGGCGGCCTGTTCGGTGCGCGGCCGCGCCAGAAATCCGATACCGAACGCCTTGACCATTGCCGCCACGCCCAGCCCCGTGGTGAGCGCGACCGCGCCGACCGCGAGCGGCGTGGTCAATGCCAGGACGGCGGAATGCTCTCGCGCGGAGTGGATCAGGGACTGCAGCAGCAGCCACTCGCTGACGAACCCAGCGCCCAGCGGCAGCCCGGACGCGCCGAGCGCGGCAACCCCGAAGAGGCTAGTGGTGACGGGCATCCGGCGGGCCAGACCGCCCAGCCGGTCGAGGTCACGCAGCCCGGTGGCGGCCAGCACCGACCCGGCGGCGAGGAACCCGAGGCTCTTGAATGCGGCGTGCGCGACGAGGTGCAGCATGGCGGCGGCCGCGGCGATCGTCGCCGGAGCGTTCGCGCCGGCCGCCGCGAACAGCGTGGCCGCTCCCAACGCAAGCGTGATCAATCCGAGGTTCTCGGTGGTCGAATAGGCAAGTAGCCGTTTGAGATCCGTGGCCACCGAGGCCTGCACCACGCCGTAGAGCGCGGACACCCCGCCGACGACCATCAAAGTGAGCCCCCACCACCGCGGCCCCGGGCCGAGCAGCTGTAAATCGACGCGGCAGATGCCGTAGACCCCGAGGTTGACCATCGCCGCGCTCATCAGCGCCGAAACGGGACTCGGCGCCTCCGGGTGGGCGCGCGGCAGCCACGCGTGCAGCGGCACCAGCCCGGCCTTAGAACCGAACCCCGCCAGCGTCAGCAGGAACACCGCGGTGCGCGCCCCCTGCGGTATCCGGTGCAGGTCGGCGAACCGGTCCGCGCCGCCCGCCGCCGACAACACCAGCAGTCCGACCAGTATCGCCACGAACCCCAACTGGGTCATCACGGCGTACATCAGGCCGGCCGAGCGGACCATGGGCCGAGTGTGGTCGGTCAGCACCAAGACGAGCGACGCGACCGCCATCAACTCCCACACCAGCAGGAACGTGGTGACCGACCCCGCGGCGGGCACCAGCAGCATCGCCGCGACGAACGCCGGCAGAACGGCCAGGGCGACCGGGCCCAGCCGCTCGCGCCGCGCGTACCCGATCGTGTACAGCCCGACCGCCAGCGCGACCGCCCCGGTGAGCGCCATGAAGAATCCGCCGAGCGGATCGAGCCTCAGCTCGACGCCCGCCAGCGGAAGCAACCACCCGATGCGGACGGCGCGCACCGACCCGAACATTCCCAGGCCGCCGGCCCATACCCCCGCGGCGCCCAGCAACGAGGTCAGCGCGCCCGCGGCGATAGGCGATAAACCGCTGCGGTGCAACAGTTTTGGTTCCGGCGCCACGCTGGCCGCCAAGCCGGCGGTCACCTGCCTGTCACCGACCGCAGGGCCGCGACGATCTGGCTCGGCGTCGGCGGGCATCCCGGTATCTCCACGTCCACGTGCACCGTCTCGCCGACCGAGCCGGCCACACCGTAGGCGTCGCCGAACACCCCTCGATCGATGGCGCAGTCCCCGCAGGCGATCACCCGCCGCGGCCGCGGCGTGGCCTCGATCGTTGCGCGCAGGGGGCCGGCCATGTTGTGCGTCACGACACCGGTCACCAGGAGCGCGTCCGCGTGCCGCGGGGAGGCCACCAGGCGGGCACCGAATCGTTCGGCGTCGTAGACCGGTCCGAAGGCACCCGCGATCTCCACCTCGCACCCATTGCACGAACCCGCGTCGACGTGCCGGATCTGCAGCGAACCGCGCACCCCGGCGGGCGGCTCGGTCGTCGCCTCCGGTGCCGGGGGTGCGGGTTCGGCGATCCGGCCGACGCGCAAGGCTTTGCTGATCCAGCCCACGGGCGCTACCCCGCGCCGCCGGCGCGCAGGCCTTCCAGCATCGCCACGCGGTCGCTCAGGACCCCGGTGAGTACCTTGCGGGCCACCGTCAGCAGTTCTGCGATGTCCGGGGAGGCGATCGAGTAGATCATCGTGTTGCCATCCCGCAGCGCCTCGACCACACCGGCCCGGCGCAGAACGCCGAGCTGCTGGGACAGGTTCGACGCTTCGAGCCCGACCTCGGGCAGCAGTTCGGCCACCGTCTTGTCGCCGGCCACCAGTAGCTCGAGGATCCTGATCCGCGCCGGGTGCCCCAGCGTCTTGAAGAACTCGGCCTTGAGCTTGTACAGCGGCTCCGTCACAGAAAATCTCCTGAAGACTACATGCTTCTAACAATTGAAGAATTTATCATGTGTTCTCGCGCGTCGTCACATCGGGCGGGCGGCCCGCGAGAGTCAGCCGCGGGCAGGCAACGTCGCCAAGAAAGATTCGACCGCGTCGCGGTACACCTGCGGCGCCTCGTCGTGAATCAGGTGACCGGCCTGGGGCACATGCAAATACGTTGCGGCTGGGTTCATTTCAGCCATCTCCCGCATCTGGCCCGGTGGCGTCACAGAGTTGCCGGCCTCGATGAGCAGCGCCGGGGCCCGCACCGCCCGCCACTGCTCCCAATAGTGGCGCGTGCCCCATTCGGCGGCGATCTCGATCCACCGCGCGGTGTGTCCGTGCAGGCGCCAACCGGTGGCGGTGCGGTCGAAGGCCTCCAGGAAGTACTGCCCGGCAACGGTTCCGAACTCCTCGAATACCCGCTCTGCGGAACCGAATTCGACCGGCAGTGCGTGCAGCCACGGTTCCCACGGACCGGTGGTGCGGCCCCGGAAATCGGGCGCCATGTCCTCGAGCACCAGCGCGGAGACGAGTTCCGGACGTTCCGCGGCCAGACACCACGAGTGCAGGGCGCCCATCGAATGCCCGACCAGCGTGACCGGCGTCTCTAGCGCGCTCACCGCGTCGGCCAGGTCGGCCACGAACCGTTCGGTGCCGACCGGGTTCGGGTCGTCGACGCCGCGTCCCCGATGCCACAAGGCGTCGTAGGTGTACACCACTCCAAGCCGAGCCAGCCACGGCAGCTGCCGCGACCACGTGGAGCCGCGCCCCATCAGGCCGTGCACCAGCACCAACGGCGCGCCTTGGCCTCCGCGGCAAGTCAGCAGTTCACCGGGCATATCACCATCCTGCGTGCCCCGCCCTGCGGATGGACAGGCCGGGCGAAGGGGTAGCCTAGCCGCATGCCGCCAGTGGTGAAGATCAACGCAATCGAAGTGCCGGCCGACGCCGGCCCGGAGCTGGAGAAGCGGTTCGCACACCGGGCACACGCGGTCGACAATCAGCCCGGCTTCCTCGGGTTTCAGCTGCTGCGCCCGATCAAGGGTGAGGACCGCTACTTCGTCGTGACTCAGTGGGAGTCCGAGGAGGCATTTCAGGCGTGGGCGCAAGGACCCGCTATCCAGGCCCATGCGGGCGAGCGGGCCAACCCGGTGGCGTCCGGGGCCTCCCTGCTCGAATTCGAGGTTGTGATGGACGTTGCCGGCAACAAGCAGGCTGGCTAGCGGGTACTCGGCCCGGCGCCGCGCGGTGGCGTTGAGTGCCGCCGCCGCACTGGTAGTCACGTTCGCGCCCGGTTGCACCTCCTCCCCCTCGCCGCAGGCGAACGCGGCCAACCCCGGCCGGCAGATCGACGTGCGGACGCCACCCGGAATCCGGGCACAGCAGACGCTGGACATGCTCAACTCGGACTGGCCCATCGGCCCGGTCGGCGTCGGCACCCTCGCCGCACCCGACATGGTGAAATCGGTGGAGACCACCATGGAGTCGCTTTGGTGGGATCGGCCGTTCACCCTCAACGCCGTTGATCTGGGCGCCAGCGTGGCCACGTTGCACCTGACGTCCTCCTACGGTGCGCGACAAGACATCCGCATCCACACCGACGACAGCGGATGGGTCGATCGGTTCGACCTGGACACGCAGGCACCGAAGATCGATTCGTGGCACGACATCGATGCGGTGTTGAGCAAGACCGGCGCCCGCTACTCCTACCAGGTCGCGAAGGTCGACAACGGACACTGCGATCGGGTCGCGGGCACCAACACCAGTGAATCTTTGCCGCTCGCATCGATTTTCAAGTTGTACGTGCTGCACGCCCTGGCGGGTGCCATCAAGGACGGAACGGTCGCCTGGGACGATCAGCTGACCGTCACCGACAAGAGCCTCGCCGTGGGCTCGTCCGGTTTGCAACTGCCTGCCGGAGCGCAGGTTTCGGTGCGGACGGCCGCCGAGAAGATGATCGCGACCAGCGACAACATGGCGACCGACCTGCTGATCGGAAAGCTGGGCACGAACGCCATCTCCGAAGCGCTCGCCACGGCGGGCCACCACGACCCGGCCAGCATGACGCCGTTCCCCACGATGTACGAGCTGTTCTCGGTCGGCTGGGGTAAGCCGGACCTTCGCGCCCAGTGGCAGCATGGATCAGCACAAGTCCGCGCCCAGCTGTTGGAGCAGGCGAATTCGACTCCCTACGAACCCGATCCGATCCGCGCCCACTCCCCGGCATCGTCCTACGGCGCGGAGTGGTACGGCAACGCCGAGGACATCTGCCGCGTCCATGCGGCCCTGCAGGCCGACGCCGTCGGTAAGGCCGCACCGGTCAGGCAGATCCTCTCCGCGGTGGCGGGCATCCAACTGGACCACAACGTCTGGCCGTACATCGGCGCGAAAGCCGGTGGGCTGCCCGGTGATCTGACCTTCAGCTGGTACGCCGTCGACAAGAACCGGCAGCCGTACGTGGTCAGCTTCCAGCTCAACTGGCCGCGCGACCATGGGCCGACCGTCACCGGGTGGATGCTGCAGGTCGCCAAGCAGACCTTCGCGCTGATCGCGCCGCGCTGAGACTTACCAGCGCAGCGTCCAGCGGCCGCCTCGGTAATGCAGGACGACTCGAGTGACCGGCGCGATGTCGATCCGCCAGAACGACTTCGCGGGCGCGTCCAGTGCCAGCAGGACCGCCGCCCGGATCACCGCGGGGTGCGTCACCGCGGTGATTGCCGACGTGCTCTCGGTCAGCGAATTCAGCCATCGGTCCACCCGCGCCATCAGGTCGGCGATCGACTCGCCGCCGTGCGGCGCCCGGGCGGGATCGGTCAGCCAGACCGTCAGGTCGCCGGGCGGCACGTCCTGAGGACCCTTCCCCTGCCATCGAGCGCAATTGAGGTCGGCCAGCAATGGATCGGTTGCGGCGTCCAGCCCCAGCAGGTCCGCCGTTTGACAGGCCCGTCGCTCGGGACCGGTGAAATGTTTTGCGTTAGGGCTCAATTCGGCGTCGTAGGCTTCGGCCTGTCGACGGCCCGTGGCGTTGAGGGGTTCGTCGCCGGGGAAACGCGCGGCCGCCATGGCATCCGTCATCGCGTGCGACACCAACGTCAGCCGGACGACCTCGGTCACGCCGCGATGCTCGATGCCCGTCCGCTCCCGGCGCGCTCCTCCAGCAACCGCCCGGCGAGCGTCGCGAACACCACGCCGATGGTCACCCACAACACCAGCTGCGCGGCCAGCGACAGCACCCTGAATTCGTAGAGGACGTCGGCGGGGAAGCCCGGATAGACGATCGCGCCCGACGCGTCGCGCAGCGGTCCGGGTGTCTCGTCGACGTTCGGCAGCAGCATCATCACCACCGCGACCGCCGCGATGTATCCGCCCGCCGCGAGCAGCCGGCCGTTCCACGCGCCGAACCGGGCCGTCAGACCCCGCGCCAGCCACGCCGCGGCGACGGCCGACGCCACCGACGCCAGCACCATCACCAAATACCAGCCGGTGCGCGCCCCGATCGTGTCGGCCTGACCCACCGCCGGTGGATTCGGCGGATACTTCACGAACGGCACCAGGTAGACCGCGACGAATGCGGTCGCCGCCAGCAGTAGCGAAAGCGACCGCGCCCCAACCTTTGTCGCGCGCGCGGCGACGAGGCAGAACAGCACTCCGAACAACGCGCCCATCGCGAGGCCGAAGATGAGTACACCGAAACCCAACCCGGCATTGGACTGGACTCCGCGGCTGAACAACTCGGCGCCGTGCTCGTGCACGCCATGGGCGTTCTCGGCGTCGGCGCGGCCGTCCTCGAAAGCGATCGCGCGGCCGATCACCGGCTCGGCGCAGAGGCGGGCGAAGGCGAAAGCCAGTACCGCGCCGACTGCACCCGCCAGCAGGCCGCGCCCGATCAGACGCTTCTCCACGCGATCAGTGGCAGGGGAAGCCGAGCAGGTGCCGCGCGTCGTGCATGAACTCGTGCACGTGCGAATCGCTGCCGAAGAGCGAGACCGCGCCCTGGTCGACGCCGACGAAGTAGAGCGCCAACAGCGCCAGGAAAGCGGTTGTCGCCAACCAGACCGCGGCACTTGCCGCCGACAGGTCAACCGATCGGGTGCGGCTGCCGGTCAGCTCGGGATTCGACACGATGGCGCTCCTTCCGGGGATTCACGCGTCCCCGCTGGGGATGACGGGCCATGGGTCTGACTATCTACAGTGGCGCGGCCGTTCTGGACTTTCACCAGATTCCGTTGCCCGTCAGGACGAAGTCAGTGTAAACCGCGGGTCAATGTTGTGGCGGCGGGGCGCCGTAACGCAGCTGGCTCGCCGTATATTCGCGCCTCGGTGACCGGTGTGGCCTGAACCGTCGTGCGTACGCGCAGATCTCGGTCCTCTTCAGTGCGCAGCAAAACGGGCGGTTAATCCGGTCAGAGATTAACCGCCCGTTTGCTGGAGTGCTACGGCGTTTCGGGGGCCGCGTGCGCCCCGGCCTTCGCCAGGTCCGGCTCGGCCGGCGGCTTGCGGGTCCCGGTGAAGGTGAACACCGCGTCCTCGCCGGCGCTCTCGCCGTCCCAGTTGTCGACGTCGACCGTGACGATCTGTCCCGGCCCGACCTCCTCGAAGAGGATCTTCTCGGACAGCTGGTCCTCGATCTCGCGCTGGATGGTGCGCCGCAGCGGGCGAGCACCCAGCACCGGGTCGAAGCCCCGCTTCGCCAGCAACGCCTTCGCCTTGTCGGTCAGCTCCATAGCCATGTCCTTGGCCTTGAGCTGGTTGCCCACCCGGCCGATCATCAGGTCGACCATCTGAATGATCTCGTCCTTGGTCAGCTGGTGGAAGACGATGATGTCGTCGATGCGGTTGAGGAACTCCGGGCGGAAGTGCTTCTTCAGCTCGTCGTTGACCTTCTGCTTCATCCGCTCGTAGTTGTTCTCACCGCCACCCTGGGTGAAGCCCAGGCCGACCGGCTTCGAGATGTCGGACGTACCGAGGTTCGAGGTGAAGATCAGCACGGTGTTCTTGAAGTCCACCGTGCGTCCCTGCCCGTCGGTGAGCCGGCCGTCCTCGAGGACCTGCAACAGGCTGTTGTAGATCTCCTGGTGGGCCTTCTCGATCTCGTCGAACAGCACCACGGAGAACGGCTTGCGCCGGACCTTCTCGGTGAGCTGGCCGCCCTCTTCGTAGCCGACGTATCCCGGCGGGGCACCGAACAGCCGCGACGCGGTGAACCGGTCGTGGAACTCGCCCATGTCGATCTGGATGAGCGCGTCGTCGTCGCCGAACAGGAAGTTGGCCAGCGCCTTGGACAGCTCGGTCTTACCCACGCCGGACGGGCCGGCGAAGATGAACGAACCGGACGGGCGCTTCGGATCCTTCAGCCCGGCGCGGGTACGCCGGATCGCCTTGGAGACGGCCTTGACCGCGTCCACCTGGCCGATGATCCGCTTGTGCAGCTCATCCTCCATGCGCAGCAGGCGGGTGGTCTCCGCCTCGGTGAGCTTGAACACCGGGATGCCGGTCCAGTTGCCCAGCACCTCGGCGATCTGCTCGTCGTCGACCTCGGCGACCACGTCGAGATCACCTGAGCGCCACTGCTTTTCGCGCTCGGCGCGCTGAGCAACCAGAGTCTTCTCGCGGTCGCGCAGGCTGGCCGCCTTCTCGAAGTCCTGGGCGTCGATGGCCGATTCCTTCTCCCGGCGCGCCTCGGCGATCTTCTCGTCGAACTCGCGCAGGTCTGGCGGCGCGGTCATGCGGCGGATCCGCATCCGGGCGCCGGCCTCGTCGATCAGGTCGATCGCCTTGTCCGGCAGGAACCGGTCGTTGATGTAGCGGTCGGCCAGGGTGGCCGCGGCCACCAGCGCCGAGTCGGTGATGGACACCCGGTGGTGCGCCTCGTAGCGGTCGCGCAGACCCTTGAGGATCTCGATGGTGTGCTCCACCGTCGGCTCACCCACCTGCACCGGCTGGAAGCGGCGCTCCAGGGCGGCGTCCTTCTCGATGTACTTGCGGTACTCGTCGAGTGTGGTGGCGCCGATGGTCTGCAGCTCACCGCGGGCCAGCTTGGGCTTGAGGATGCTGGCCGCGTCGATCGCGCCCTCGGCGGCACCCGCCCCGACCAGCGTGTGCAGCTCGTCGATGAACAGGATGATGTCGCCGCGGGTGTTGATCTCCTTGAGCACCTTCTTCAGGCGTTCCTCGAAGTCACCGCGGTAGCGCGAGCCGGCCACCAGCGAACCGAGGTCCAGCGTGTAGAGCTGCTTGTCCTTCAGCGTCTCCGGGACCTGGCCGTGCACGATCGCCTGCGCCAGGCCCTCGACGACGGCGGTCTTGCCGACGCCGGGCTCGCCGATCAGCACCGGGTTGTTCTTGGTGCGCCGGCTCAGCACCTGCATCACGCGCTCGATTTCCTTTTCACGGCCGATGACCGGGTCGAGCTTGCCTTCCATCGCGGCGGCCGTCAGGTTGCGCCCGAACTGGTCGAGCACCAACGAGGTTGACGGGCTGCCCGATTCGCCACCTCGGCCACCGGTCCCGGCCTCCGCGGCCTCCTTGCCCTGGTAACCGCTCAGCAGCTGGATGACCTGCTGGCGCACTCGGGTCAGCTCGGCGCCCAGCTTCACCAACACCTGAGCGGCCACGCCCTCACCCTCGCGGATGAGGCCCAGCAGGATGTGCTCGGTGCCGATGTAGTTGTGGCCGAGCTGCAGCGCCTCGCGCAGGCTCAGCTCGAGAACCTTCTTGGCGCGCGGCGTGAACGGGATGTGTCCCGACGGCGCCTGCTGGCCCTGGCCGATGATCTCCTCGACCTGGCTGCGGACGCCTTCGAGGGAGATGCCCAGCGACTCCAGGGACTTGGCGGCGACGCCCTCGCCCTCGTGAATCAGACCCAACAGGATGTGCTCGGTGCCGATGTAGTTGTGGTTGAGCATCCGGGCCTCTTCTTGCGCCAGGACGACGACCCTGCGGGCACGGTCGGTAAATCGTTCAAACATCGGTGGTTACCTGCTCTCCCTCACCATCGGTACTAGCCTCTCAGTGGCCCACCGGTCCCCGTTGGGGCCGGATTCGCATACCTGCCATCCACTGTAATGGTCGGCCTGCCAGGGGGCATAACCTTGCGGTTCCTTGCTGTTCAGGACCCGCGGGGCCCGTTT
Source organism: Mycobacterium sp. E1386 (assembly GCF_001672745.1). Lineage (NCBI taxonomy): Bacteria > Bacillati > Actinomycetota > Actinomycetes > Mycobacteriales > Mycobacteriaceae > Mycobacterium > Mycobacterium sp. E1386. The sequence goes on along the minus strand of NZ_LZKH01000052.1, from coordinate 903 downwards.
CGGGCAATCTCCCTGTGATTACAGCGCCGTAACTGAACCAACGTGGCGGAGTGCCAATTCGTTTCCTTGGTCACCGGTGATCTTTTTCGCGGCCAGCGAAACGAAAACCGGCGCCCGGGCCTGCCGCCCGGACGCCGGTGAGAGCTTTGTCAGGTCGCCGCGTGGAACGCGTCGATGACGTCGGCCGGGATGCGGCCGCGCGTCGACACGTTGTGACCGTTTCGGCGAGCCCACTCGCGGATCGCCGCGCTTTGCTCACGGTCGATCGCGCCACGGCCGCGGCCGGACCCGGAACGGCCGCGCCGCCGGCCCCCGACCCGACGGCCGGCTTCCACCCACTGCTTCAGGTCGCTGCGGAGTTTCGCGGCATTCTTGGACGAAAGGTCAATCTCATAGGTCACCCCGTCAAGGCCGAATTCGACCGTTTCGTCGGCTGCGCCGGCACCGTCGAAATCATCGACCAAGGTGACGGTCACTTTTTTCGCCATTAGCTTATCCTCGCATTTCGTCCTGATCAGATGCCGAGCAGATTGGGTGAGCCTCCCCGGGTCTCAATCTGCCATAACAACGCAGCATACTCAATCCGGACCCAAGCCGCACAGTTGCACTTTTCAAGTGGAGTGCGGCCGAACAATCGGGAACAAAACTGTCTCTCGAATTGACAGTCCGGTCAAAGACATCAACAACCGATCGATACCCATTCCCGTTCCGGTGCACGGCGGCATCGCATACTCGAGGGCGGCAAGAAAGTCTTCGTCGAGCACCATGGCTTCGTCGTCGCCGGCCGCCGCGGCGCGGGCCTGCGCGGCGAATCTCTCCCGCTGCACGACGGGAGTGTCTACGACATAGACGGAGAATGGGCGTCGATTCAAATGTACCCGTCGCTGTCCGCGGCACTCGGTG
>NZ_LZKH01000051.1:0-1076 GCF_001672745.1 Mycobacterium sp. E1386 | reverse complement strand
CGTCGACGGCACCCTGGCGGTCGCGCCGGTCACCCCCGACCCGGCGCGGCTGCGGGCCCTCGCGGCGCCCGCGGAGCGGCGGCAATGGTGGATCGACCGGGTCAAGGCCTGCCACGCACTCCTTGTACCGTCGTCCGAGTGATCAACCTGGCTTACGACGACCGCGGCTCCGGTGAGCCGGTGGTGTTCATCAGCGGCCACGGCGGGGCCGGCCGGACCTGGCAGCCGTATCAGGTCCCCGCGTTCCTGGCGGCCGGCTACCGCGTCATCACCTTCGACAATCGGGGCATCGGCGCCACGGAGAACGCGCAGGGTTTCACGACGCAGACCATGGTGGCCGACACGGCCGCGCTGATCGAGGGACTGAACGCCGCCCCGGCCCGCATCGTGGGGATGTCGATGGGTGCGTTCATCGCCCAGGAACTCATGCTCGCGCGGCCCGAACTCGTCAGCTCCGCGGTGTTGATGGGCACCCGGGGCCGCATGGACAAAACCCGCGAGTTCTTCCGCGACGCCGAGGCCGAGCTGGCCGACGCCGGTGTCCAGGTGCCGAGCTCGTACGAGGCGAAAATCCGCCTGCTGGAAAACTTTTCGCACAAGACGCTCAACGACGACGTCGCGGTCGCGGACTGGATCGCCATGTTCAGCATGTGGCCCGTCAAGGCCACCCCGGGAACGCGTTGCCAGCTCGACATCGCCCCGCACACCAACCGGTTGCCGGCGTACCGCAGCATCGCGACGCCGGTGCTGGTGATCGGCTTCTCCGACGACGTGTTGACCCCGCCCTACCTCGGGCGCGAGGTCGCCGCTGCGCTGCCCAACGGCCGTTACGTGCAGATCCCCGACGCCGGCCACCTCGGCTTCTTCGAGCGCCCGGACGCCGTCAACGAGGCGGCGCTCAAGTTCTTCGCCAGCAACTAGTTCTTTGGGGTTGTGACAGGCTGTAGGAGTGAACCCCTCGACGACACAGGCTCGCGTCGTCGTTGACGAGCTGATCCGCGGCGGCGTCCGCGACGTGGTGCTGTGCCCCGGGTCGCGCAACGCGCCGCTGGCGTTCGCGCTGCAGGACGCGGACC
>NZ_LZKH01000050.1:0-10238 GCF_001672745.1 Mycobacterium sp. E1386 | reverse complement strand
CCCGGCCAGCATCGACACCGCGGCGGCGCCCTGCGAGAAACCGCCGAGCACCAGCTTCGTCGCCGGGCACTGGTCGGCCATCTCCGCGATGTGATCGCGGGCGTCGTTGGCGCCGTCCGCGGTTTGCAGGAAGTTGTAGCTGGCCGGGGTGCCGCCGCTGGGTGAGCGCATCGGCAACTTCGGGTCGGCTCCCGCGCTGGACCCGGGGCTGGCCAACAAGGTCAGGGCGGTGGCCGTGTTCGGCAATCCCGGCAACCGGTTCAACACGCCCCTGTCGACGGCGGGCCAGTTCGCCGGCCGTGCGATCGACATCTGCAGCCCCGGTGACCCGGTGTGCGTGGTCGGCGGTCGGGACCGGGATGCCCACCACGATTACGGCGTCCCGCCCTACCCCGGGCAGGCGGCGTCGTTCATCGCCGGACTGGTGTAACTCAGGCCCTTGGCTCGCGGTGAGATACTGCGAGAATGCCCACCACCGCATTGGACAGCGTCGAGGATGTCGTGCGGCGACGGGGTTCCGACCTGGTTGAGCTGTCCCACGCCATCCACGCCGAGCCCGAGCTGGCGTTCGCCGAGCATCGCAGCTGCGCGAAGGCCCAGGCGCTGGTCGCCGAACGCGGTTTCGAGATCACCGCGTCCGCGGGTGGCCTCGACACCGCCTTCCGCGCCGAATTCGGCGGCGGGCCGCTGACTGTCGGGGTATGCGCCGAGTACGACGCGCTGCCGGAGATCGGGCACGCCTGCGGCCACAACATCATCGCGGCGTCGGCGGTGGGCACCGCGCTGGCGCTGGCCGAGGTGGCCGATGACCTCGGGCTGCGGGTGGTGCTGATCGGCACCCCCGCCGAGGAGATGGGCGGCGGCAAGGCGCTGCTGCTGCGGGCCGGGGTGTTCGACGACGTGGCGGCGGCGGTGATGCTGCATCCCGGACCGGCCGACATCGCCGCGGCCCGATCGCTGGCGCTGTCGGAAGCGATCGTGCACTACCGTGGCAAGGAATCCCATGCCGCCGTCGCGCCGTACCTGGGGGTCAATGCCGCCGACGCCGTGACCGTCGCGCAGGTGGCCGTCGGGCTGTTGCGGCAGCAGCTGGCCCCGGGCCAGCTCGTGCACGGGATCGTCACCGACGGCGGGCAGGCGGTCAACGTCATCCCGGGTCACGCGACGCTGGAGTATGCGATGCGGGCGTTCGAGTCGGAGTCGCTGAGACAGCTGGAGGGCAGGATGTACGCGTGCTTCGCCGCGGGTGCGCTGGCCACCGGCTGCGAATACGAGATCGAGAATCCGGCACCCGCCTACGACGAACTCCGGCCCGACGAATGGCTGGCCGACGTGTTCCGGGAGGAGATGCGCCGGCTCGGCCGCGAGCCGGTGGCCCGCGAGGTCGAGGCGGCGCTGCCGATGGGTAGCACCGACATGGGCAACGTGACGCACGTGCTGCCGGGGATCCATCCAGTGGTCGGGGTCGACGCCGGGGGCGCCACGGTGCACCAGCGCGCGTTCGCCACGGCCGCCGCCAGCCCCAGCGGGGACCGCGCCGTCGTCGAGGGCGCGATCATGCTGGCCCGCACGGTGGTTCAGCTGGCCCAGGCGCCGGCCGAACGCGACCGCGTGATGGCCGCGCAGGAACGGCGGGCGCACGCATGAGCCTCGCCGACGCCGCCACCTCCTGGTTGGCCACCCACCACGACGACCTGGTCGAATGGCGCCGGCACATCCACCGCTACCCCGAGCTGGGCCGCCAGGAGTACGCCACCACCCAGTTCGTCGCCGAACGGCTGGCCGACGCCGGGCTCAACCCCAAGGTGCTGCCCGGCGGCACCGGATTGGTCTGCGATCTCGGGCCCGAACACGAGCCGCGCATCGCGCTGCGGGCCGACATGGACGCGCTGCCCATGGCCGAGCGGACCGGCGCGCCCTACACCTCCACCATGCCCAACGTCGCGCACGCCTGCGGCCATGACGCCCACACCGCGATCCTGCTCGGCACCGCGCTGACCCTGGCGTCGGTGCCGGAGCTGCCGGTCGGGGTGCGGCTGATCTTCCAGGCGGCCGAGGAGCTGATGCCCGGCGGCGCGATCGACGCCATCGCCGCGGGCGCGATCAGCGGGGTGGCGCGGATCTTCGCCCTGCACTGCGACCCGCGATTGGAGGTCGGCCAGGTCGCGGTCCGGCACGGCCCGATCACCTCGGCGGCCGACCAGATCGAGATCACCCTGCACTCGCCGGGCGGCCACACCTCCCGTCCGCACCTGACCGCCGACCTGGTCTACGGGCTCGGCACGCTGATCACCGGGGTGCCCGGGGTGTTGTCCCGCCGCATCGACCCGCGCAACGGCACCGTGCTGGTGTGGGGCGCGGTCAACGCGGGGGTGGCCGCCAACGCCATCCCGCAGAGCGGGGTGCTGGGCGGCACCGTGCGCACCGCGAGCCGGCAGACCTGGGTGGGCCTCGAGGAGATCATCCGCGAGACCGTGTCGGCGCTGCTGGCGCCGCTGGGCATCGACCACACGCTGCAATACCGGCGCGGCGTGCCGCCGGTGGTCAACGAGGACGTCTCGACACGCATCCTCACCCACGCGATCGAGGCCATCGGTCCGGACGCGCTGGCCGACACCCGCCAGTCCGGCGGGGGCGAGGACTTCTCCTGGTACCTCGAGGAGATTCCCGGTGCGATGGCGCGCCTGGGCGTCTGGTCGGGCCAGGGGCCGCAGCTGGATCTGCACCAGCCGACGTTCGACCTCGACGAGCGCGCCCTGGCGATCGGGCTGCGCGTGATGGTCAACATCGTCGAGCAGTCGGCCGCGTTCGCGCTGCCCTAGCTCGTGGCGCGCACGACGTGCTCGGCGATGTGTGCGTAGGTTCGCCGGGTGACGTCGGTCGCCGCGCTCATGATGTTGTAGCCGTGGTCGACGTCGGCCACCTCGTGATACTCCACCAATGCCCCTGCGGCATCGAGCTTTTCGGCGTATCTGCGGGCTTCGTCGCGAAGCCGATCGTGTTCGGCCGTCACGACCAGCGCCGGTGCGATACCCGCGATTCCGTCGGCGTTGCCGCCCCAGGCGGGAGAGGCCAGGCGGTCGCGCCGCTGTGCCGGATCGGGCACGTAGGCGGTGTCGAACACCTCGCCCATCCAAGGTTTCAGCACCGCCCGGCGGCCGATCGTCGAGCGCTTCTCGCGGGCGGGCGTCACCAGGTCCAGGGGCGCGTAGTGCAGCACCTGCAACGCGATGCGTGGCCCGCCGTTCTCCAGCGCCAGCCGCGCCGCCGCCGCGCTGAGGCTGCCGCCCGCGCTCTGGCCGCCGACGCACAGCCTGCCGCCGTCCCAGTCGCGGTCGGGGGAGGCCGCCCAGCACACGATGTCGTAGACCTGGTGCGGCGCCGCGGGAAAGCGGTGACGCGGCGCCAGCACATAGTCCGGGTTGATCACCACCACGCCCGCGTTCGCGGCGAGGTATCGGCACCACGGATCGTCTTGTTCGGGGTGCCCGACCACGAAGCCCCCGCCGTGCACGTTGACGTAGACGGGCGGGTTCGCCGTGCCGGCCGGCGGGTGGTAGACGGTCGCCGGTACGGGACCGTGCCGGGCTCCGATGGTGACCTCGGTGGTCCGGCCGGGCAATTCCTGGAAGCGCACGGCGGCCTTGGGGGCCGGGTTGACGACGGCGGCGAACGTACGCGCCAGCGCGTCGGCGACCACCGGCGTGGAGAGAATCGACACGGGCCCTAGGAGCTCGTTCCCGGACCGATGTTGTGGGCCGGCCTGGTCCGCAGGTTGTGCACGTAATCGGCTGGCGCTCCGGCGATTTCGGCCGCGTCGGCCATCACGCCGAGATATCGCGCGGACGGCAGCCCACCCTCCCAGGCGTCCAGCACATACAGCCACGCCAGCACGGGATCGGTGCTGGTGTCCGACGAGATGCGCTCCACCCGGCAGCGGATCTTCTTGTGCACCCCGAACTCCGAGCCCTCCCACCGGTCGAGGTTGTTCTCGTCGGCCGGGGTCATGTCGTACAGGACGACGAACACCTTGGAATTCGGATCCTCGACGACGGTGGCCAGCGCGCCTTCCCAGCCGATGTCCTCGCCCCCGAACGTCAGGCGCCACCCGTGTAACCAGCCCGTTCCGGCCATCGGCGAATGGGGTGCGCGCTTGAGCATCTGCTCAGGATCCATGTTCGACCCGTAGGCGGCGTAGAGCGGCACGGGGAAAGCTTAGACGTCACAGGCGCGGGCGGTCTTCTCCGAAGCGCTTCGCCGGGCTGCAAGCGGGCGGGTCGCCCCGCTAGGTTGGGGCTGTGGCGACCCGCATCGTGATCCTCGGTGGAGGCCCGGCCGGTTACGAAGCTGCGCTGGTGGCCGCGACCTCCCACCCCGACACCACCCACGTCACGGTGATCGACTCCGACGGGATCGGCGGCGCGGCCGTGCTGGACGACTGCGTGCCGTCCAAGACGTTCATCGCCTCGACCTGGTTGCGCACCGAGTTGCGCAGGGCGCCGCGGCTCGGCTTCGACATCGACATCGACGACGCCAAGATCTCGCTGCCGCAGATCCATGCCCGGGTCAAGCAGCTCGCCACCGAGCAGTCGGCCGACATCACCGACCAGCTGCTCGGCATGGGCGTGCACGTGGTCGCCGGGCGCGGCGAGCTCATCGACCCCACGCCGGGACTGGCCTGCCACCGCATCAGGGCCACGGCCCCCGACGACACCACCAGCGAGTACGAGGCCGACGTCGTGCTGATCGCGACGGGCGCCAGCCCCCGGGTCCTGCCTTCCGCGCAGCCCGACGGCGAGCGGATCCTGACCTGGCGGCAGCTCTACAACCTGGAGGCGCTGCCCGAACACCTCATCGTCGTCGGGTCGGGCGTCACCGGAGCCGAGTTCGTGCACGCCTACACCGAGCTGGGCGTGCCGGTGACGGTGGTCGCCAGCCGGGACCGGGTGCTGCCCTACGAGGACGCCGACGCCGCGCTGGTCCTGGAAGAGGCGTTCTCCGAGCGGGGCGTCGAGCTGGTCAAGAACGCCCGCGCCCAATCGGTGACCCGCACGGGGGACGGCGTGCTGGTCACCCTCGCGGACGGGCGCACCGTCGAGGGCAGCCACGCGCTGATGACCATCGGGTCGGTGCCCAACACCGGCGGCCTCGGCCTGGACCGTGTCGGCATCGAGCTGGGCCGCGGCGGCTACCTGACCGTCGACCGGGTGTCGCGGACCTCGGTGGCCGGCATCTACGCCGCTGGTGACTGCACGGGCCTGCTGCCGTTGGCGTCGGTGGCCGCCATGCAGGGCCGCATCGCGATGTATCACGCGCTGGGCGAGGGCGTCAGCCCCATCCGGTTGCGCACGGTGGCGGCGACGGTGTTCACCCGGCCGGAGATCGCGGCCGTCGGGGTGCCGCAAACGATGATCGACGACGGATCGGTGTCGGCCCGCACGATCATGCTGCCGCTGCGCACCAACGCGCGGGCCAAGATGTCCGGGCTGCAACAGGGATTCGTGAAGATGTTCTGCCGGAAGTCCACCGGCGTGGTGATCGGCGGCGTGGTGGTGGCTCCCATCGCCTCCGAGCTGATCCTGCCGATCGCCGTCGCCGTCCAGAACCGCATCACCGTTACCGAGCTGGCGCAGACGCTCGCCGTTTACCCGTCGTTGTCCGGTTCGATCACCGAGGCCGCTCGTCGGCTGATGGCGCACGACGATCTCGACTAGCCTGGGTTCGACACCGTCCTACTGACGAGTAACCCGGTGAGGAGTCCTCTGCCGTGACCGATCCGATCCACGCGCCCACCGAGCTCGGCTCGCCGGCGTCCGTGCTGGGACCGCAACATCGCGAGGTGGCCTGGGAGCGGCTCGGCACCGAGCAGTTCGACGTCGTCGTCATCGGCGGCGGCGTGGTGGGCTCCGGTTGCGCGCTGGACGCCGCCACCCGCGGGCTCAAGGTGGCGCTGGTCGAGGCGCGCGATTTCGCGTCGGGCACGTCCAGCCGGTCGTCGAAGATGTTTCACGGCGGGTTGCGGTATCTCGAACAGCTGGAGTTCGGGCTGGTGCGTGAGGCGCTCTACGAGCGGGAGCTGTCGCTGACCACCCTGGCGCCGCATCTGGTCAAGCCGATGCCGTTCTTGTTTCCGCTGACCAACCGCGTGTGGGAGCGGCCGTACATCGCCGCAGGCATCTTCCTCTACGACCGGATGGGTGGCGCGAAATCAGTTCCCGCGCAGAAGCATTTGACCCGCGCAGGCGCGTTGCGGTTGAGCCCGGGCCTCAAACGCAGCGCCTTGATCGGCGGAATCCGCTACTACGACACCGTCGTCGACGACGCCCGGCACACCATGACCGTCGCGCGCACCGCCGCCCACTACGGCGCCGTGGTGCGAACCTCCACCCAGGTGGTCGCCATGCTGCGCGAGGGCGACCGGGTGACCGGCGTGCGGGTCCGCGACTCCGAGGACGGGTCGATCACCGAAGTCCGCGGCCACGTCGTCGTCAATGCGACCGGCGTGTGGACCGACGAGATCCAGGCATTGTCCAAGCAGCGCGGGCGATTTCAGGTGCGCGCATCCAAGGGCGTGCACGTGGTGGTGCCGCGCGACCGCATCGTCAGCGACGTCGCCATCATCCTGCGCACCGAGAAGTCGGTGATGTTCGTCATCCCGTGGGGCAGCCACTGGATCATCGGCACCACCGACACCGACTGGAACCTGGACCTGGCCCACCCCGCCGCCACGAAGGCCGACATCGATTACATCCTGCAGACGGTCAACACCGTGCTGGCCATCCCGCTGACCCACGCCGACATCGACGGCGTGTACGCGGGGCTGCGGCCGCTGCTGGCCGGCGAGAGCGAGGAGACCTCCAAGCTGTCGCGCGAGCACGCCGTGGCGGTGCCCGCGCCGGGATTGGTGGCCATCGCCGGCGGCAAGTACACCACTTATCGGGTGATGGCCGCCGATGCGATCGACGCCGCGGCCCAGTTCGTCCCGGCCCGCGTGGCGCCCTCGATCACCGAGAAGGTCAGCCTGCTGGGCGCCGACGGTTACTTCGCCCTGGTGAATCAGGCCGAACACGTTGCGGCGCTGCAGGGTTTGCATCCGTACCGGGTGCGGCACCTGCTGGACCGCTACGGTTCGCTGATCGGCGACGTGCTGGGTCTGGCCGCCGGAAACGTCGACCTGCTCAGCCCAATCAAGGAGGCGCCGGGCTACCTGAAGGTGGAGGCCCTTTACGCCGTCACCGCCGAGGGCGCGCTGCACCTGGAGGACATCCTGGCCCGCCGGATGCGCATCTCGATCGAGTACTCGCACCGGGGCGTCGACTGTGCCCGCGAGGTGGCCGACGTGGTCGCGCCCGTGCTGGGGTGGAGTGCCGCGGACGTCGAGCGTGAGGTCTCGAACTACTCCGCGCGGGTGGAGGCCGAGATCTTGTCGCAGGCCCAGCCCGACGACGTGTCGGCGGACGAGCTGCGGGCGAGCGCCCCAGAGGCGCGCGCCGAGATCCTCGAGCCGGTGCCGTTGAATTGAGGCCCGCGCCGCTTCCCGTGCGCGACGGGCTCGGCCCGGCGCGGGTGCGGCTGCGCGGCGGACCGGTCCTGGCCGAGCTGACCGAGCGGTTCGGCGCGCCGGCGCGGTCGAAGGTGCTGGCCGGGGAGGTGGTCGACGCCGACGGTGCAGTGGTCGACGAGGCCACGGAGCTGCCCGCCGGATCACACGTGTTTCTCTACCGGGAGCTGCCTGATGAAGTTCCGGTGCCCTTCGACATTCCGGTGCTTCATCGCGACGCCGACATCGTGGTCGTCGACAAGCCGCACTTTCTGGCCACCATGCCCCGCGGCAGGCACGTGGCTCAGACGGCGCTGGTGCGGCTGCGCCGGGAGCTGGGCCTGCCGGAGCTGAGCCCGGCGCATCGGCTGGATCGGCTGACCGCGGGCGTACTGCTGTTTACCGCGCGCCGCGAGGTGCGCGGCGCCTACCAGACGCTGTTCTCGCGCGGGTTGGTGCGCAAGACGTATCTGGCGCGCGCCGCCGTGGACCCGGCACTGGTGTTGCCGCGCGTGGTGCGCAGCCGAATCATCAAGCGGCGCGGGGTTTTGCAGGCCGTCTGCGAACCCGGAGCGCCCAACGCGGAAACGCTGGTGGAACTCCTTGCCCCGGAGGGCCTATACCGGCTGACCCCGCGCACCGGGCGCACCCACCAGCTGCGCGTGCACATGGCCGCCCTTGGCGTGCCTATCTACGGAGACCCGTTGTACCCCAACATCATTGACGTGCCGGCCGATGACTTCAGCACGCCGCTGCGGCTGCTGGCGCAGCGCATCGAATTCGACGATCCGGTGACGGGGGGTCGCCGCGAATTCGTCAGCCGGCGATCGCTGGGCTGATTTGTCGCTCGGTTTGTCGGACGCCGATGGCTTGCCGGGCGCTCGTTCTGGGTGGACAGTCGTACTGAATCCTCGAACGCTACGGAGGCGCCGATGGAAATCGTGCCGTCGGGCCTGGGCTTCGCGGCGGAAATATGCGGAGTCAGCATCCAGGACGTCGCGGCATCGGAGGCCGCGTACGCGGCGGTACGGGCAGCGTTCGAGGAGCACTCAGTCCTGGTGTTCCGCGATCAGGACGTCACCGATGAAGCGCAGCTTGCCTTCTCCCGCCGCTTCGGCCCCCTCGAGGTCACCAAGGTCGGTTCGGAGGGTCATGGCACCAACCTCGTGATCCTCAAGACCCTCGACGAGGCGGGCAACGTCGTGCCCGAAGGCCACCGACTTGCCCTCGAGAACAAGGCCAACCAGCTCTGGCATACCGACAGCTCGTTCAAGCGCGTGCCGGCGCTCGCTTCGGTGTTGTCGTCGCGCGTCATTCCGGGGCAGGGAGGTGAGACCGAGTATGTCTCCACCCGCCTCGCCTTCGAACGCCTCGATCGCGCGTTGCAACGGCGGCTGGAAGATTGCTTCGCCTGGCACGAGTACGCCTATTCGCGCGGCAAGATCGCGGCCGACCTGGCCGGCCCGGCCGAGCGTGCGGCGCTGCCGCCGCAATGCTGGCGTCTGGTGTGGCGAAACCCGGCCAATGGCCGCAAGGCGCTGTATCTGGCCTCGCACGCGTACGCGATCGAAGGCATGGAGCAAGAGGCGGCGCGGGAGCTGATCGCCGACCTGACGGAGGCGGCGGTTGCCCGTGAGGCCCGCTATGTGCACTCATGGCGCGAGGGCGACGTGGTGGTGTGGGACAACCGCGCCGTCATGCATCGCGGCCGGCCGTGGCCGGCGAGGCAGCCGCGCTTCATGGTTCGGAGCACCATTTCCGCGACGGCCGCGGACGGGCTGGAGACCATGCGGTTGTCGTAGCCTGGTGCCATAATCGAATGTATGTTCGATACCAGGGTTTCGTCGCCGGAGGTGCTTGCCGAGTTCGACGAGCACTTCGAGCGGCGCTATCCGTCGCGGACGGAGGAGTCGGCGGCGATGCTTGCCGAGGCCGGCGGGTGTGTGCGGGCGGAGAATCGAGCGGTGGCCGGGCAGTTGGCGGCGATCGGAAGCCTGTTTGCTCATCGGTTGTCGCGGTGCGCCGAGACTGAGGAGTGGGCGGTGGACACCGAGGCGGCGGTGGCCGCGGAGGTGGCCGCGGAGTTGCGGATCGGTCAGGGGTTGGCGGCCAGTCGGGTGCGGTATGCGCGGGCGCTGCGCGAGCGGTTGCCGCGGGTGGCGGCGGTGTTCGCCGCCGGGGCCATCGACTTTCGGATGGTGCAGACGCTGGTGTTTCGCACCGATCTGATCACCGATCGCGACGTGTTGGCGGCCGTGGATGGGCAGTTGGCCGCGCAGGTGGCCCGGTGGCCATCGCTGACCCCGGCCCGGTTGGCCGCGCGGGTGGACCAGGTGGTGGCGGCCGCCGATGCCGATGCGGTGCGCCGGCGCCGGGACCGCGCGGCGGGCCGCGAGGTGTGGATCGGGGATATGGGCGATGGCCTGGCGCGCATCGAGGGGGTCCTGTTCAGCCCGGATGCCCGCGCACTCGAGAAGCGACTGGACGCGGTGGCGGCCACGGTGTGTGCGCATGATCCGCGCAGCCGTGAGCAGCGCCGTGCTGATGCGTTGGGGGTGCTGGCCGCGGGCGCGGATCGGCTGGGCTGTCGGTGTGGGCGCCCCGACTGCGCGGCGGGCGCGCGCCCGGCGGCCGGTGCGGTGGTCATTCACGTAGTCGCCGAACAAGCCGCCCTCGACGGCACCGGCGCGGCGCCGGG
>NZ_LZKH01000049.1:0-1314 GCF_001672745.1 Mycobacterium sp. E1386 | reverse complement strand
GTTCTCCTCTGTCGCCGACAGCGGACTGCGTCCGCGCTACCCGGCCGTAGAGGTTTACCGGGTGGAGGTCGCCGGCGATCCGGGCGCCCCCTACTTCGCGGACGTCGACCGGTTGCCCCGGGTGGACGGCGGACCGGAGGCGCTGCTGCGCCTCGACGAGCGGCGCCGGCTGCAGGGCCTGCCGACGCTGGGCCCCGCGCTGATGACCGCCGACGCGCGCGGCGCCGGATTGCCGGTGCCCTCGGTGACCGTCACCGACACCCCGGTGGCCCGCGAGACCGATTACGGCCGGGTGGACCAACATTCGTCGGCCATCCGGGCCGCGGGCGACGCACGGCATACCTACAACCGGGTGCCCGACTATCCCGTCCCCGGGGCCGACCCGGTCGTCGGCGCCTGGAGCGGCGGCCGGATCACCGTGTCGAGCTCGTCGTCGGACTCCACCGCGATGCCCGACGTCGCGCCGGCGACCTCCCCCGTCGCCGCCATCGACGGCGACCCGGCGACCGCGTGGGTGTCCAACTCGCTGCAATCGGCGGTGGGCCAGTGGCTGCAGGTCGATTTCGACCACCCGGTCACCAACGCGGCGATCACCCTGACACCCAGCGCGACGGCCGTCGGCGCGCAGGTGCGCCGCATCCTGATCGAGACCGCCACCGGCAGCACCACCTTGCGGTTCGACGAGCCCGGCAAGCCGCTCGCCGCCGCGTTGCCCTACGGCGAGACGCCGTGGGTGCGGATCACCGCCGCGGGCACCGACGACGGGTCCCCGGGCGTGCAGTTCGGCATCACCGACCTGTCGATCACCCAGTACGACGCGTCCGGATTCGCCCACCAGCTCGACCTGCGGCACACCGTGCGCGTCCCGGGGCCGCCGCCCGGCGCGGCGGTCGCGGGCTGGGACCTGGGTTCCGAGCTGCTGGGCAGGCCGGGATGCGCGTCGACGCCGGAGGGCGTGCGCTGCGCGCCGTCCATGGCGCTGACACCCGAAGAGCCGGTCAATCTCAGCCGGACGCTGACCGTTCCGGCACCGATGTCGGTGACCTCGGTGGGCCGCGGCAGGGTGAGCGTCAAGGTGGGCGGGGTCTTGTGCTGCACCACCCGCTGCGGTGCCGTCCATGCCGTCGCCGGGTCGCCGTCGGTCGCCGCATACGCCGAGCCGAGGACGTCCACCAGGTCGGAGTCGCCCCGTGCCCTGGTGGTGTTCGGCTCGGCGAGCAGGTCGGCCAGCTTGGGCCCCTGCCGCGGCCGCACCCACACCAACGGGGTCACCGACATCGGTGCCGGAACGGTCAGCGTCCGGCTGAGATTGAC